>JBCBME010000035.1:0-13390 GCA_039822945.1 Pseudomonadota bacterium | reverse complement strand
ACGCCGTCGACGCGCTCGTGACGAGGCTGTTGATGCGCACGCTGAGCGTCTTGGTACCCCAGTCGATATCGCCGATGGCCTCGATGATGTTCTTGCGCGCGGCGTCCTTGTCACCGGGTGCGACGCTGTCCTCCAGATCGAGGTTGATGACGTCTGCCGCGCTCCCGGCCATCTTCTCGAAGATCGCGGGGCGTGAGCCTGGGCCAAAGAGCTGGCAGCGATTGGGGCGCGCGGGCGGTGCGGGTTGAAGGCGGAAGGACATGGATGCCTCGCAAGATCGTTTCGTTATTGATGATCTGTGGGTTATTATTTTGCGCGTCACGATGCAATAGAATTTCTGCGGTGCAGCAGGGTTCCTGCAAGCTGCCCGAGTTTCTCCAGGGTCAGACCTCTAGGACGCGCAGCATTTAGACGCAAAACGTTCCGATCAGAGACAGAGCCTTCTCAACCGACCGCAAATTTAGCGCTCGGGGTCGGAAACGGGTCTCGCGCCGGAGATCCATGGGTTTACGCTCTCGTCACTCTAGGAGGACTGCCATGATTCCAACGCCCTATCTCCTCTTCCTCGGGGACGCACCTGATCAGCTCGCGGCCAAGGTCGCGCAAGGGATCAAGGACTGGCGCCCGGACAATGCCGTGGGCCAGCTGCGCATGGAGGGCTGCAAGGCCGATCTGGGCCTGACCGACATGACGCTCGAGGAGGCGCAAGCCGCGGGGGCCAAGACGCTCGTGATCGGTGTGGCCAATCGCGGCGGCATCATCTCGGATGCGTGGAAGGACCTCATCAAGCAGGCGATCAAGATCGGCTTTGATGTCGCCTCAGGCCTCCACAACCTCTTGCGCGACGAGCCGGATCTCGTTGAAGAGGCGCGCCGTGCGGGCACCCAGCTCCATGACGTGCGTATCCCGTCGGTGGACTATCCCATTGCAAATGGGAAGAAGCGCTCCGGCAAGCGCCTGCTGGCGGTGGGCACGGACTGCTCTGTGGGCAAGATGTATACCGGCCTTGCCATCGACCGTGAAATGCGCGCGCGCGGCATGAAGAGCACCTTTGCCCCGACCGGGCAGACCGGGATCCTGATCACCGGGCGGGGTGTCCCGCTCGATGCGGTCATCGCTGATTTTATGGCAGGCTCGGTGGAGTGGCTGACGCCCGATAATGATCCCGATCATTGGGATCTGATCGAGGGGCAGGGCTCGCTGTTTCACGTCTCTTACTCTGGCGTCACCATGGCCTTGGTCCATGGCGGGCAGCCCGACGCGCTCGTCCTGTCGCATGAGCCGACGCGGGCACATATGCGCGGGCTTCCGGATTACGCTCTGCCGTCGCTTGGAGCCCTGCGGGATACGGCGCTTCCGCTGGCGCGGGTGGCCAATCCTGCATGTCAGGTTACCGGGATCTCAATCAACACGCAGCATCTCGGCGACGATGAAGCGCTCTCCTACTGCGCGGAAGTAGAGGCGCGCATGGGTCTTCCCACGGTTGATCCGTTCCGGCACGGTGCCGGCCGGCTTGTCGATGCCCTCGATGCGGTTTGAGCCGTGCCAGGCGCGCGGCAAAAAGGGGGCCTGTCGGCATGATTGAGGTCAGCCGCGATGTCTTTCCTCTCGCGCAGGTCTTCACGATCTCGCGGGGCTCAAAGACGACCGCCGAGGTGATCAGCGTTCGCATCACGCGGGGCGGCCTCGTTGGGCAGGGCGAGAGCGTCCCCTATGCGCGCTATGGTGAGACGATGGAGAGTGTCGAGGCTCAGGTCGCCGGGCTGCCCGACGATATCACGCGGGATGCCCTGCAAGAGGCACTCCCCGGCGGTGCCGCGCGCAACGCCGTCGACTGCGCGTTTTGGGATCTGGAGTGCAAGGCCGCCGGGATCCGCGCCTGGGATCTCGCCGGAATCCCCGTGCCCGAGCCTGTCATCACCGCCTATACCCTGTCTCTCGGGGAGCCTGAGGCGATGGAAGCGCAAGCCCGCGAACACGCGCACCGCCCGCTTCTCAAGATCAAGCTTGGCACGCCAGACGACATGCCGAGGCTTGACGCTGTTCGGCGCGGGGCACCGGATGCCCGGATCATCGTGGATGCCAACGAGGGCTGGACAGCCGATGTCTATTCTGAGCTGGCGCCGCACATGGTGCGTCTTGGCGTGGCGATGGTGGAACAACCGCTTCCTGCAGGCGATGACGCGGCCCTCGCGGAAATCGCGCGCCCCCTGCCGGTATGCGCCGACGAGAGCTGCCATGACCGAGCATCGCTCCCTTCGCTTGCTGGCAAATACGACATGGTCAACGTCAAACTCGACAAGACCGGTGGCCTGACGGAGGCGCTCAAGCTCAAGCGAGATGCTGAACAGGCGGGATTTGGCATCATGGTGGGCTGCATGGTGGGCAGCTCTCTGGCCATGGCGCCTGCCGTTTTGATCGCGCAAGGCGCTCAGATCGTGGACCTTGATGGCCCGCTCCTCCTTGCCAAGGACCGGCCTGTGCCACTCCAATACGATACCGCGGGGATCCACCCGCCTGCGAGCGCCCTCTGGGGTTAGGCCGCGCCAGCGGGGGCGACGTTCTCTCCCCTTGAGCAACGCGCGCAAATTGCCCATCAGGGCGCAGTCAAAAGGAGGACTTCCATGTCGCGCATCGTCTACGTGAACGGCTCTTATCTGCCGGAGGAAGAGGCCACGGTCTCGATCTTCGACCGCGGCTTCCTCTTTGCCGATGGCGTCTATGAGGTCACGTCGGTGCTTGGCGGCAAGCTGATCGATTTCGACGGGCACGCGGTCCGGCTGGAGCGCTCGCTGAAGGAGCTCGGCATGGGTGTTCCGATCGACAAGGACGAACTCCTTGAGGTGCACCGCGAGCTGGTGGCTCGCAACGAGATCGACGAGGGCCTTGTCTACCTTCAGATCACACGCGGCGCGGCCGATCGCGATTTCGCCTATCCCGGTGAGGACACGCCCCAGACGATCGTGCTCTTCACGCAGGCCAAGCCCGGCCTCGCAAACGCGCCCGCCGCCGAAAAGGGGATCAAGGTGATTTCCATCGCTGACGAGCGTTGGGGACGCAGAGACATCAAAACGGTGCAGCTGCTCTACCCGTCCATGGGTAAGATGATGGCCAAGGCCGCTGGCGCGGACGACGCCTGGATGGTGCAAGACGGCGCCGTCACCGAGGGCACCTCGAACAATGCCTACATCGTCAAAGGCGACACGATCATCACGCGGCACCTGTCCAATGACATCCTCCACGGCATCACCCGGGCCGCGGTGCTGCGCTTTGCCCGCGAGGCGCAGATGAAAGTCGAAGAGCGCGCCTTTACCATCGAGGAGGCAAAGGCCGCCGATGAGGCCTTTGTCACGTCGGCATCGACCTTCGTGATGCCCGTCGTGGAGATCGACGGTGCGGTCGTGGGCACAGGCGCTCCCGGCTCGGTCGCACGGCGCCTGCGCGAGATTTACCTCGATGAAAGCTTAAAGACTGCAGTCTAGCGCGGCGACCCGCGACTGAGGCGCTTAACAGCCACGTCTGGGCGCCTTTTTGGCCGCGGGCACGCCCCGTGTTGCGTGTCTGTTCCGAGGCTCCTATCTGGAGGACGCCTCTTTTCCATTTGGGGATGTCATGCGGACGATACTTGGTGTTGCAGTGCTGTGTGCAGGGCTCGGCGGCCTTGGCTGGTGGGCGAGCACCATCGCGGCCCCCGCGATCGAGGCGCAGGTACGCGCAGAGGCAGAGGCCGCGCTGGGCTTCTCCATCCATGGGGCGGCCGTCAGTGTGACAGGCCGCGACATCACACTTTCCGGCCTCGTTGACAGCGAAGAGGAACGCACCGCGCTGATTGCAGCGCTTGAACAGATCGGCAGTCGCCGCGTGGTGCAAGACGCAACATCACTCCTGCCCGCGGCTGTCCCTTTCGAACTCACCGTCATGCAGGACGGAAATCGTCTGGGCATCTCGGGCGCCATCCCGTCAGAGACGGCGCGACGCACGCTCGCAAGCGGCGGGCTTGGGGCCGCGGTCGGCCGGCTCGAGCTGGCCTCCGGAGCCCCGCCGAATTGGGTCGAGGCCGTGCAGGCGACGCTGGCGGCGGGTCGCGCCCTCAAGCGTTCCGAGTTCCGATTGTCCGACCAGACTTTGTCACTCGTGGGCCTCGCTGCCGATCCCACGGCTCTTGAACGTGCGCAATCGGCGCTCGCGGCCGTGCCCGGCAACTTCAGCCAAAACATCGACATCGACCTAGAGGATGATGGCCGCCCCTTCCGGCTGGAGGTGAGCTATGCGCGAGGTGGCCCGGTGACGGCAGAGGGGAAGCTGCCGAACGTGATGACGGCCGAAAGCCTCGCCGTTCTCGAGGGTGCTTTGGACGCCAGCGGTCTGCGCATTGCCCGCATCGACAGCCCGGATGGCCTCTGGGATGAGACGGCATCGGCTGCTCTCTCGGCACTCTCACAGCTCGATGTGGGGCGTCTCGAGCTCACAAGTCGCAACGGCTCGCTCGTAGGTGAAGGGACCCGCGCTGGGCGCGCGGCAGCGGAGGAGGCGCTCTCGGCTCTGCCATCCGGCTACCAGATCACCTCTGAACTCGCGCTGGTCGATGACGGGGCACCCATTGTGCTCAAGGCCGAGAAGGCGATGGAAGCGGCGCCAGTGTTGGCGGGCAAGCTCCCCTTTGGCGCAGCGCCGGAGGAGTTTGGCGTCC
Source organism: Pseudomonadota bacterium (assembly GCA_039822945.1). GTDB lineage: Bacteria > Pseudomonadota > Alphaproteobacteria > Rhodobacterales > Rhodobacteraceae > Shimia_B. The sequence continues at coordinate 8,700 of JBCBME010000035.1, read as the reverse complement.
CGGCTTTTCCAGACGAGGTTGCTGTCGCTGAGATCGACGCGCGGTCCCCTCAGTTTCTGGAGTTGGCTGCGGGCGGCGTCGCTCTGCTGGAGCGGATGATGTCGGGCACGCTCGACGTCACGGACGCAGAAACACCGCGACTGACGCTGGTAGGCTTGGCCCGCAATCCCGCCGCGATCGCCGCGATCGAGGCTGCGAGCGCTGATCTCCCCGGTCAGGTCTCGCTCGATCTGGTGGCCGCAGACGACGGCGCGCCGCTCTCTCTTGTCGCCGAAAAGACGCCGGAAGAGACGACGGCCACGGGTAAACTGCCGATGGGCTCCGCGCTGGATCTCGGGCCCGGTGTGGCGCGGGCAGGTGTCACCATGGGCCCGGACGGATTTGAGGCGGCGGCCACCGCCGCCATTGCCGCCCTCCAGGCCCTCACGACCGGGATGCTTGATGTGTCTGGGACCACGATCCAGCTCGCGGGCTCCGGCACCCGCACGCAGATCGCGCTCGCGCTCGACGCTCTTGATCTCGCACCAGCAGGGTTTGCGGTCGACACCGATCTTGCTCCGCTTGATGATGGCCTTCCGCTTGGGCTTACGGGCTCGAAGGACGGGGATGTGATCACGCTCGTGGGCAAGATGCCCTTTGGCACCGAGCCTGCTGCGCTCGGGCTTGCGACGTTTGAAGAGGCGGTGATCGTCTCCGAGATTGATGCCAACGCGCCCGCTTTCCTTGAGGTTGCGCAGTCGGGGTTGATTGCGCTCTCGGCCATGGAAATGGGTCAGCTCGTCATCCTCGACGGAGAAGAGCCCGGCGATCCCGCGCAAATGCGCCTCGAAGGGGATGTCACCCGCGCGGGGCTTGTGACGGTCAATGCCGCGCTCGAAGGGCTGCCCGAAGGTGTGACCCCTGCGATCAACGTGGTCTTTGCCGATGACGGCGCGCCCATCGCTCTCTTTGCCCGGGATGACGGCGACGGTCTGGTGTTGGCCGGCAAGCTCCCCTTTGATGCTGAGCCCGGTGATCTCGGGGTGGAGGCATTTAGCGACGAGGTTGTCATCGCCGAGATTGATGCGCTCGACCGGTCATTTCTGCGCCTCGCGGCCCGTGGCCTCCGCGCGCTTGCGGCGCTCGAAAGCGGGGCCTTTGAGATCATCGATGCAGACGCACCGGATGGAGAGGCGACGCTCGGCCTCAGCGGCATCGCGTTGAGCCCGGCGGAGAGGGGCGAAGCCTTGGCTGCCTTGGCCGGGGCCGAGGCGAGCGTCGATATTACGCTCCTCGATGATGGCACGCCGATCACGTTCACGCTGAGCTACACGTCGAGCGAAGGCGCGGCGCTCTCTGGCAAGCTACCCGCGGGACTGGCCCCGCAGCGGATCGCGAGCGACCTTGGCCTCCCTGCGATCGAGAGTACGGCGACCCGCGGTTTCATCGGTTCTCCGGAGCTCTATGACGCCTCTGCACTTGCCTTATGGCTTCCTGAAATGCAGGCGCTCCAGGCCACGTTTGGGCCAGACGGGCTCTCCGCGCTCAATGTCACTCCGGCGCCTGGGGTTGATGGAGAGCTCCTTGCGGACAGTTTGAGCCGCGATGCTGGCGTCCCGGTGACAGTGACGTCGCCCACGCTTCCGGCCCGGGGTGAGACCCGTGACAACCTCGTGTCCGGCTTGGCGGAGCGGTTTTCCGGAGCGGCCTGGCTGCCCATCTTCGGGTTTGAGCCGGACCTTGCGCGCTGTGACGCGGAGGCGCGCGCGGTGCTTGACGGCGAAAGGATCGATTTCGTGGAGGGCGAGGCCCGTCTCGATGCCCGTGCGATGCGGGCCGTCAACAAGCTCGCCGGGGTCATCAGCCATTGCCGCGCGGCCGTGCCTGGGCTCACGGTCGAAATCGGCGGGCACACGGATGCCGTCGGCACAGCGGAAGACAACGCCGCCCTGAGCGAGGCACGGGCACGCGCCGTGCGCGATGCTTTGGTGGCACGTGGCGTCAATGCGGCAGCGCTCGAGGCCGTGGGGTATGGTGAAACGCAACCCATCGCCGACAACGCCACAGAAGAGGGCCGCGCCCTCAACCGTCGGACCGAGCTGTCATGGTTTGAGCCCTAGGACCGAGAAAGGACGCGACATGTTTCAGAACTGGGGATTTCTCGTGGGTGAGATCTGGGCGTTGCTGGCTCTGGCGGCGCTCATCGGTCTGGTGGCCGGGTGGCTGATTTGGGGAGGCTCCCGCGCGGGATCGGTTTCCGCGAAAGAGGCGCAGGGCCTCAACGAGGATCTCGCCCGCCTTCGGAAATCAGACGCCCAGAAAGATGGGCACATCCGTGCGCTCAATGCCGAGATCGAAAACCTGCGCCTCGTGCAGGCACCGCCCGCCCCGGCAACTGCGCCTCCGAAAGCAGAGCCCGTGCGTGCCACGGAGCCCGAGGCCGCAGATCCCAAGGGCAAGCGGCCCGTTATGCTCAACTCCGCGCGCCCCGGCGGCCCGGATGATCTCAAGCGTATCAAGGGCGTCGGCCCCAAGCTCGAAGAGCACTGCCATAGCCTGGGCATCTACCATTTTGACCAGATCGCGAGCTGGAGCGCGGAAGAGGTTGCCTGGGTGGATCTGAAGCTCGAGGGCTTCAAAGGCCGGGTCAGCCGCGACAACTGGGTGGCGCAGGCCACAATCCTCGCCTCTGGCGGCGAGACGGCCTTCTCAAAGAAAGTGAGCAGCGGCGAGGTCTATTGAGCCTCAGCCGTGGCTGTCCTTGAACGCGGACTGCGCCTCAGCGCTGGCCTCGGTCTGAAAGCGCTCTTTCCACTCCGGGAATGGCATGCCGTAAAACGCTTCACGCCCGGCATCCTTTGACATCTCGATACCGCGCTCGTTGGCGGCCTCCTGATACCAACGCGACAGGCAGTTTCGGCAGAACCCGGCGAGGTTCATCATGTCGATGTTTTGTACATCCGTCCGCTCCTCCATGAGGTGCTGGCGCAGGCGGCGGAAAGCGGCGGCTTCGAGCTCGATGCGTGTTTGATCATCCATGCCTGACACGTGGCGCGTGGGGCGCAGAGCGTCAAGGTGCGGAGGAACTGATAAACGCCGCGGCGCTCTCACGCCTCGACTGCCGCATGCGCGGCAAGGAGAGCCACGCTCAGTTTCTCCGCCCAGGCGTGCTGGCCAGCCTGATCCTCAATGAGGTCTTGGCGAAGTTCGATGAGCGCGTTCAGGTGCCCGTGGCGCAGGGCGTGGGTATCGACTGTGTCTCCCGGCAGCTTCCCGCCATAGGGCTCATTCAGGCCCACGGGAGCGGGCGTATGCGCGGCCAGGGCTTCGGCAAAGGGATCAGAGAGGCGGCGATCCTCGGCAAAAAGCACCCCGACCTCCCACGGGCGTCTGGCGCGTCCCCTAAGTTGCGGAGTGAAAGAGTGGACAGAGACAAGGATAGGCGCGTCGCGCTCAGACATCACCTCCGCGAGGGCGGCATGGTAGGGGCTGTGATAGGCTGCCAGCCTGCGAGCTCGCTCACCGGCGTCCGCCTGCCGATTGCCGGGAATGATGGAGCCATCATAGAGCTGCATGACGAGCGTCGGGTCGTCCTCGCCCCGGTTCGGATCAATGACAAGGCGCGAAAAGTTCGAGCTCACCACGGGGGCATCAAGCGCCTCTCCGAGGGCCAGCGACACGCCGAGCGCACCAATATCATAGGCGATGTGACGCGCCATATCCGCCTCTGGCAGACCAAGCGCGCCGATCTCATCTGGAACGCGGTTCGTGGCGTGATCGCAGCAGATGACCCAGCGCCCGCCTGACGCGCCACGCGCGCGACCGGTGACATGAAACGCCGCTGTCTGATCAAGTGCCTCCAACATAAGCGCTCTCATATGGTAGAGGTGAGACAAAGGGAAACGCCAGCGGTGCCAGCCCTTGCTTTTGTGGCCATGTTAGCGGTAGCGGACTTCTCAAAAGAACCAGACTGCTCAAAGGAGCTTCCCCATGAGACGCATGCGCAACGTCAAGATCGTCGCAACGCTGGGGCCCGCCTCAAGCGACTACGCCACGATCCGCGCGCTTCACCAAGCCGGCGCAGACGTCTTTCGCCTCAACATGAGCCATGGCAGCCACGACGAGATCGCCGAGCGCCACAAGATCATTCGCAAGATTGAGGCCGATGTGGGCTCTCCCATCGCGATCCTTGCGGACCTTCAGGGCCCCAAACTTCGCGTTGGGGCCTTCAAGAACGGCGAGGAGGAGCTTGTGGAGGGTGCGTCCTTCCGGCTCGATCTGTCTGAGAAGGACGGCGATGCCACGCGGGTTCAGCTTCCCCATGCAGAGATCTTTCACGCTTTGGAGGCGGGCTCGCGCCTGCTCGTCAATGATGGCAAGATCCGTCTGCGCGTGGACACCTGCGGCGCGGATTTCGCCGATTGCACTGTCATCAATGGGGGCACGATCTCCAACCGCAAGGGCGTGAACGTCCCCGACGTGGTGCTGCCGTTGCGTGCACTCTCACAGAAAGACCGCGCTGACCTCGAATTCGTCTGCGAGCTCGGCGTCGATTGGCTGGCGCTGTCCTTCGTGCAGCGGCCTGAGGATGTCTACGAGGCCAAGGCGCTCGCCAATGGCCGCGCGAAGGTGCTCTCAAAGATCGAAAAGCCCGCAGCCGTCTCGGCTTTTGACGAGATCCTCAAGGTCTCCGATGGGATCATGGTCGCACGGGGTGATCTTGGGGTGGAGCTTCCGGTGCAGAACGTCCCGCCGATCCAGAAGCGGCTGACGCGGAAGTGTCGTGCCGTGGCCAAGCCCGTGATCGTGGCCACCCAGATGCTTGAGAGCATGATCGAAAGCCCGATGCCGACCCGGGCCGAAGTGTCCGACGTGGCCGCCGCCATCTACGAGGGCGCAGATGCCGTGATGCTCTCTGCCGAGAGCGCCGCGGGGGATTTCCCCATTGAGGCCGTGACCACCATGAACAACGTGGCCGAAGAGGTGGAAGCCGATCCCACCTATGCGGAAATCATGGCCGCCTCGCGCACGGTGAAACGTGACTCCATCGCCGACGGCATCACCGTGGCCGCCCGCGAAATCGCCGAGGCTACGGAGATCAAGGCGATCTGCTGTTTCACCCAGTCGGGCACCACAGCATCGCTTGCGTCGCGGGAGCGTCCCATGGTCCCCATCATCGCGCTCACTTCGGTGGTGAGCACCGCGCGTATGCTTTCGTTAACCTGGGGCACACATTGCGTTGTGACCGACGAGGTCGATCGCTTTAAGATGGCAGTCGTGGCGGCTGCCCGGGCTGCCACGAAGTATGGCTTTGCTACGACGGAAGACCAGATTGTTGTGACGGCGGGCGTGCCCTTCAACCAAGCGGGCACAACCAACATCCTGCGGGTCGCTCCCTGCGAGGAACGGCGCATTTTCAGCGCCGATCCGGAATAGGGGCCGCGCGCGGACGGAGGAGAGCGGAGACGGAGAGCCGGCGATGGACACGATCCGTGAGATGGTGTTGCGGGATCCAGACCTCTGGTTTGTGATCGGTCTGGTTGTCCTTGTGCTGTCTGTCCCGTCGCTCATCTCGGCCTGGAGCGACCGGCGCCGTCCTTGGGCCACGGGTGTGACCGTGCTCATCGCCGTCGGCATGATTTGGCTCGCCATCGACCTGAATCCGGGTGCCTATTCGCTCACCGCGATTCCTGATGTATTGGTGAACGTGGTGGGGCGATACCTGATCTAGGAGAAGCCCATGCTTGATCCTTTCACTGCCGAACCAGACCTCTTCTTTGTGCTGGGGGTCATTCTCGCCATCTTTTGCATCCCTTCGCTCTTTTCGGCTTGGACGACAGGGCGCACGCCGCATGTCACGTCCATAACGGTTACGATCGCGGCAGGCATGATGGCCTGGGGCGCCGCGCATAAGCCCAATGGCTACGACTTCGCCTCGCTTCCCGGCATCTTCGCGGACGTCCTCACGCGCTACGCTCTCTAGGCCGCACGTGGTGCATCGCGATAGGCCAATGACGTGGCGCGCCCTGCGCTGCACATCCCCCTTGCGCGCCTAACCCTGCGGGCCTATACGGCGGCTTCGTCAACGCGGGTGGCCTGATGGCATTGCCTTCCCGCGTGGTTCTCGAACGATAGGAGATGAAAATGCCTAAGATGAAGACGAAGTCTTCCGCCAAGAAGCGTTTCAAGGTGACCGGCTCCGGCAAGGTCATGGCCGCTCAAGCGGGTAAGCGCCACGGCATGATCAAGCGCACCAACAAATTCATCCGTAACGCCCGCGGCACCGCTGTGCTCAGCGAGCCGGATCAGAAGATCGTCAAGGGCTACATGCCCTACGACCGCTAAGAGAGGAGCTTGAGATATGTCCCGCGTTAAAGGTGGAACCACCACTCACGCCCGCCACAAGAAGGTCATCAAGGCCGCCAAAGGCTATTACTCCCGCCGCAAGAACGTCTTTAAGACGGCAAAGCAGGCGGTCGATAAGGCCAACCAGTACGCCACCCGCGACCGCAAGAACCGCAAGCGCCAGTTCCGCGCGCTCTGGATCCAGCGGATCAACGCTGCCGTCCGTGCCCATGATGAGAGCCTGACCTATTCGCGCTTCATCAACGGCCTCTCGAAGGCTGGCATCGAGGTGGACCGCAAGGTCCTTGCAGACCTCGCCGTGCACGAGCCCGAGGCGTTCGGCGCCATTGTGGATCAGGCCAAGGGTGCGCTCGCAGCCTGATCGCCGCGAAGAGAATTCTGAAAAGGCCGTCCTTCGGGGCGGCCTTTTTCGTAGGCAGATCGCCCTTTGCGCTCCAATGGCGTGGCGCGCACATCCCTTTCCGCAGCACGCACGGCATGTCTTGTGCTAGGCTCATGCATGCTTTGGAGAGGGAGCCCGCAAAATGGATGACGCCCAAGAGTCCATGTTTCACGACGGTCACCGCGAGCTGCAAGACCGCTTTGATGGCCGCAAGCTGGCGGATGCTCTCGAGCGGCTCTATCGATACTCGGCCTTTGGTCCCGATGAGATCGCGCTGATCGAGCAGTCCGAATTCTTCTTTCTGGCGACGGCCCATGCTGGCAGCGTCGATTGCTCCTACAAGGGCGGCGCGCCGGGCTTTGTGCGGGTCAAAGGGCCCACAACGCTCGAATGGCCGGACTATGACGGCAACTCGATGTACCGGAGCCTCGGCAATCTGAGCCGGTCCCCGCGCGCCGGGTTGCTCTTTATCCGGTTCGGAAAGGCCCCAACGCGGCTGCGCGTTAACGGCACCTGCGAGCTCATAGAAACCGACGGCGGCAAGGTCACGGTGCGCTTGGAGGCGGATGAGATCTTTCCCAATTGCCCGCGCTACATCCCAGATATTGCTGGGGGTGCTGCGTCGCCATACATCCCGAAAGGTGGCGACGTCGGGCCGAAACCTGCCTGGAAGGGCCATCCAGATCTCGCGCCGCTTCTGCCCAGCACGGATCCGCATTCCGGCTAGGCGGCACGAGGGCAGGCGTCAGCCGTCAAAGCCTCTCAACGCATCCGCGATCCAGCGCCCGAGCAGGGCGGAGCCCTTGGACGAGGGATGCAGGCGGTCGGCGTCATAGAGGCTGAGGTCATTGCTATCGAAGACGTCGCTCGCGTCGATAGCAAAGAGATCTTCCCTCCTCCGGGCGAGATCCTCGATCCGCGCCTCCAGCGTGTCGATGACGCGCTCACACCCCGAAAACGGCCCGCCACCCACTGGGTTCTCATAGTACCCGACATAGAGCACGCGTGTTCCCCGCGCAGAGACGTCATCGAGGAAATCCGGGAATGCGCCCAGCATGCCGTCGGCTGTCACCATCCCATCGAGCACCTCGTCGCAGACCGCGCAACTGCACTCTGCGGCCAGATCGTTGCCGCCGCCTGTCATGACGATCCAGTCAAAGGGCGCGCGGGGTGCCTGCGATCGGATGTCCATCGGCCCGACAAGGAGCCGCGCCGGATGCGAAAGCCGCGCGCCACTAACGCTTTCGTCGCGCACAGGCGCCCCAAGAGCCTCCGCCATCACAGCTGGAATGGACTGCTCCTCATTCCAGGCCATGATGCTATCGCCGATGACGAGCACCCGCGCCTCCTGCGCCTGAGCGCTCGCGGCTAAAACCGCAAGAAAGACTGCTAAGACCCACCGCATGCAGCGACCTTGCCGGAGAGCCTGCACCCGGACAAGTCCGATCGCCCTCAGATGGGCCCATGTCCCTTCGCGAGCGGCAGCGGGCTGGGCCCCACTCCCTTGTCAGCCCGCGCGCGCCACGGTATCGCAGCGCGCGACCTCAAGGAGCCTTCCATGGACGATCTGCGCGAGAAGTACCTGACCCTCATCAAGGACGTGGCTGATGAAGCTGCCCTCGAAGAGTTGCGCGTGTCGGCCGTGGGCAAAAAGGGCGAGATCAGCCTCAAGATGCGCGAGCTCGGTAAGATGACGCCGGAGGAACGCCAGGTGGCCGGTCCGGCTCTCAACGCGCTCAAGGATGAGGTGAATGCGGCCCTCAATGCCCGCAAGGCCGCCCTTGCAGATGCGGCGCTCGAGGCGCGCCTCGCTGCAGAATGGCTCGATGTCACCCTGCCGGGGCGCGCGCGCCCGCAAGGCACCATCCACCCGATCTCACAGGTCTGGGAGGAGCTGACGGCGATCTTTGCTTCGCTCGGCTTCTCGGTTGCTGAAGGCCCTCAGATCGAGAGCGATTGGTACAACTTCGACG
>JBCBME010000034.1:0-13630 GCA_039822945.1 Pseudomonadota bacterium | reverse complement strand
GTTTCATCGCGCCCGGCTGGAAGGGTGAGACCCAGGTGATGCAGATGGATCTCGCGGGCTTCGCTGTTTCCGCCGGGTCCGCCTGTTCGAGCGGCAAGGTGAAAGCGAGCGGTGTGTTGACGGCGATGGGCTTTGACGAAGCCCAGGCCGGCCAGGCGATCCGCGTGTCGATCGGGCCGGCCACCACGGAGGAAGACGTGCGCAGGTTCGCAGAAACCTGGGCCAGCAAATACGAAAAAATCCGCGCACGCGCGGCTTAGAGGACTGACATGGCAGCACTGGACAACACGACCGCAAAAGCCCCCGCGCCGCAGGACTTCAAGGCAAAGGATGGTGTGGAAGAAGAGACCGTCGCCAAGGTGGCGGCGCTGGCCGGCAAGTACAAGCACGGCTGGGAAACCGAGATCGAGATGGAATACGCGCCGAAGGGCCTGTCCGAGGACATCGTGCGCCTGATCTCGGCCAAGAACGACGAGCCCGAATGGATGCTTGATTGGCGCCTGCGTGCCTATCGCCGCTGGCTCAAGATGGAAGAGCCCGATTGGGCGATGGTGGACTATCCCGAAATCGATTTTCAGGATCAGTATTACTATGCCCGCCCGGCCTCGATGACGGAAAAGCCAAAATCGCTCGACGAGGTCGATCCGAAGCTTTTGGAGACTTACAACAAGCTCGGCATCCCGCTCAAAGAGCAAAAGATCCTTGCGGGCGTCGAAGAGATCGAGGCCACGCCGGAGGACAATTCCGAGCGCAAGGTGGCCGTTGACGCCGTCTTTGACAGCGTGAGCGTGGGCACGACCTTCAAGAAAGAGCTTGCCGACAAGGGCGTGATCTTCTGCTCCATCTCTGAGGCCATCAAGGACCACCCCGAGCTCGTGAAGAAATACATCGGCTCGGTCGTGCCAGTCACGGACAACTACTACGCCGCGCTCAACAGCGCCGTCTTCTCGGATGGCTCGTTCGTCTATGTGCCGCCCGGCGTCCGCTGTCCGATGGAGCTCTCCACCTATTTCCGCATCAACGCCGAAAACACCGGTCAGTTCGAGCGCACGCTCATCGTGTGCGATAAGGAGGCTTACGTCTCCTACCTCGAGGGCTGCACCGCCCCCCAGCGTGACATCGCGCAGCTCCACGCCGCTGTCGTGGAGATCGTTGTCATGGATGATGCCGAGGTGAAGTATTCCACCGTCCAAAACTGGTTCCCCGGCGATGAAGAGGGGAAGGGCGGCATCTACAACTTCGTCACCAAGCGCGCCGACCTGCGTGGCGACCGCTCCACAATGATGTGGACGCAAGTCGAGACGGGCTCTGCCGTGACCTGGAAATACCCCTCCTGCATCCTGCGGGGCGAGGACGCGCAGGCGGAGTTCTATTCCATCGCCATCGCCAACAACTTCCAGCAGGCCGATACCGGCACGAAGATGGTGCATCTGGGCAAGAACACGAAGTCGCGCATCGTTTCCAAAGGGATCAGCGCAGGACAGGCGCAAAACACCTATCGCGGCCTCGTCTCCATGGCGCCCAAGGCCAAGAACGGGCGCAACTACACCCAGTGCGACTCGCTGCTGATCGGCGATACCTGCGGCGCCCACACCGTGCCCTACATCGATGTGAAGAATAACACCTCTCGCGTGGAGCATGAGGCCACCACCTCCAAGGTCGATGATGACCAGCTCTTCTACTGCCGCCAGCGCGGCATGGATGAGGAGGAGGCCGTGGCTCTCGTCGTCAACGGCTTCTGCAAGGAAGTGCTCCAGGCGCTGCCGATGGAATTTGCCATGGAGGCGCAGCAGCTCGTCGCGATCTCTCTTGAGGGCTCCGTTGGGTAGAGCGGCGCAGACACATGGACGACCCTCGCAGCCACTACACCGATGCGCAAAAACTGCGGATCGCAAAGGATGCGCGTCGCTCAGCCGCGTCTGAGTTTGGCGTGATCGTGTCTGCGGGTGGGGCGGCCTTTGCGGTGGCGTACTTCGTCTTCGGATTTCCGGGTCTTGTGACGCTCAAGTTCCTGACCGGGCTGCCGGAAACGCTCATCTGGGTGCTGATGTCCTTTGGCTCGGCCTTTCTCATCGCGGCGTATCACTTCCCGCGGGCCACGCGCACGATCGCGCGGGCCGTCCGGCTCGATGCGGCTTTTCTTCACGCGCAAGAAGCCGAGCAGAGGCGGGACGTGGAGGCGCGGATCCGCGCCATGAAGGGGAAGCGGCCATGACGAAGCTTCTCGCGGCGCTGGCAACGGGCCTGTTCTGTTCGATCTTCGCGCTCGTCGTGGACGCCATCACCGATGCGCTGGCCATCTGGCAGCTCATGGGGCTCGCCGCGCTCTCCGGATTTTGCGGCTCTCTCTTCGGAAACACCCTCGTGGGGCGTCGCAAATGAGGCCCATCAATTCCCAGACTGTGCCCCATTTCGGCCCGCTTTCGTCCTTAACCCTTGTGGCAAGGGGAATGAGGAGGCCTGCGCATGACTGCCTTGAGCCGAGATCGGAAGAAAGCCTGGGACGAGCGCCTCGAGCGTATCGCCACGGGCAGGACGCTGTGCCAGGTGGCCGATGCCGAAGGCACCATTCCGCAGAAGATGGCCAAAGCCAGCGAGCGACGTCGCCCCGGAATTCGCGGCCTTGCGGCCTGGATCATGAGCTCGGGCTTTGGCTGGAGCGCGGGCCTGTCGATGGCCGTCGTGTCCCCGGGCACTCAGCTCACCGCGAAGTACGACCTCAAGAGCTACGCGCCGCTCGCGGAGACCTATGTCGACCCGATCCTCGCCTTCATCGTCTTCATGTTCGTGATGTCCTTCCTTCGGATCGAGGGGGCCGTGGCGAAGCTTCTGGGCCTGACCATGCTGGCCTGGATGTGCGCGATGGATGCGGGCCTCGACGTGCCGACGATGACAGACGTCGTCTCCTTCGGGCAGGCGGCCGTCACCGGCGATGTCGCCTGGGCCGAGACACTGGCGCCCATCGTGGAATGGGCGATCAACGAGCCCGCCTAACAGAGCGTCTCTGCATCTGCGGGGCGTCATGACCGAGACGCCCGACACCTTCGGACCTTACACCATAGTGCGCGGCCAATATGGTCGTCATCCGGTGGTTTTTGCCGTCGATCACCCAGAGGATGTCATCCAGCGCCACCACGCGCAGGGGCGCTTTTACGAGCGCCCGGAGCTCGCGATGATCCGAAAGGCATTTCCCGCCAATGGCCGCTTCATCGACATCGGCGCCAATGTAGGCAACCACACATTGTTCGCCGCGCTCGTCATGAATGCTCGCGAGGTGGTCCCGGTGGAGCCCAACGCCCGCGCCTACAACATCCTGCGCGCCAACATCCTCATCAACGCCGTCGAAGACCGCGTGGACGCCGCATGGCTGGGCTTTGGCGTGGGGGCGGAGGCAGCAGGCGGCTTCAGCCTGCGCGCGCCCAAATCCAACCTCGGCGCCGGGCGCATGGTGCCGGAGGGCGGCAACATCCCCGTCATCACCGGCGATCACGTGGTGGGGGACGCGCCCGCAGATTTCATCAAGATCGACACCGAGGGCATGGAAATGGCCGTGCTCGCGGGTCTTGAGACCACCATCGCGCGGGACCGGCCCGCGATGTTCATCGAAAGTGACGACCAAGAGCGCGAGGCCTTCCTCGCCTGGGTCGAGGCCCACGCCTATGTGATCCTCGACACCTATAAACGCTACAAGGTGGGGGAGAATTTCCTGCTTGTGGCCGAAGAGAAATCGAAAGAAGCCGCCCGTGCGTATCACGCCTGAGGCCTGCGAGGAGACGACGACATGCTAGAGATCAAGAACCTGCACGTGGAGCTCGAAGAAGAGGAAAAGAAGATCCTCAAGGGCGTGAACCTCACGCTCGAGCCCGGCAAGGTGCACGCCATCATGGGGCCGAACGGCTCCGGCAAATCCACGCTCTCCTACGTGCTCGCGGGCCGTGAGGGCTATGAGGTGACCGAGGGCACCGCCACCATGGACGGCGAAGACCTCCTCGAGATGGAGCCGGAAGAGCGCGCCGCGGCGGGCCTTTTCCTCGCGTTCCAGTACCCGGTGGAGATCCCCGGCGTGGGCAACATGACGTTCCTGCGCACCGCGGTGAATGCCCAGCGCAAGGCCCGCGGCGAAGATGAGCTCAGCGCTGGCGACTTCCTCAAGGTCGTCCGCGAGAAGGCCAAGAGCCTCAAGATCGACGCCGACATGCTCAAGCGCCCCGTCAATGTGGGCTTCTCCGGCGGTGAGAAGAAGCGCAACGAGATCCTCCAGATGGCGATGCTCGAGCCCAAGATGTGCATCCTTGATGAGACGGATTCGGGCCTCGACGTCGACGCCATGAAGCTCGTGGCGCAAGGCGTGAACGCGCTGCGCGACGCGGGCCGCACGTTCCTCGTCATCACGCATTACCAGCGCCTGCTCGACCACATTCAGCCCGACATCGTCCACATCATGGCCGACGGTCGCATGATCACGCAGGGCGGGCCGGAGCTGGCGCTCGAGGTCGAGAATAACGGCTACGCCAACCTGTTGGAGGAGGCGTAATGGCCCTCCCCAAGATCAAGCAGGACCTGACCGACGCCATCCTCGCCGCGCCTCTGCCCGAGGGCGGAAGCTGGCTCACCGCCGCGCGGGAGGCCGCGCGTGGGCGCGTGGCAACGATGGGGCTGCCCATCCGCCGCGACGAGTACTGGAAATTCACCAACCCGGAGCCCTGGACCGGTGCCCTGAGCCACGACACGGCCACGGATGCCGCGCATCTCTTTGATGCGGTCACGCCGCTCACGCTCGTCTTCACCGACGGTGTCTTTGATGCGGAGGCCTCCGACGAGCGCGCCGCAGAGGGCGTCACGATCGAGCTCTTGAGCGAGGTGGGCCACACGGACCTCCACTGGGCCAAGGGCCTCTACGGGGCCCTCGAAGGCGCGGCAAACGGCGCCACGCGTCGGGACGGCGCGCGCCTTTTCAAACCGGTGGAGCGCCCCATGGCCGCGCTCAACACCGCCATGGCGGCCGAGGGTGTGCTCATCCACGCCACCGGTGAGGTCGCGCGCCCCATCCGCATCTCTTACCGCTCGGGCGGCGGGGATGTCATGCTCCACCATGTGGTGAAGGTGGAGGAGGGCGCCTCGCTCACGCTCCTCGAAGAGGGGCTCGCAGGCGCGCGCTCCAACACCATGATCGAGGCCGACATCGCCGATCGCGGCACGCTGCATCACCTGCGCATCCAGGGCCCGGAGCACGAGCGCGCCACGCTCACCAATTTCTACGCCCGCACGGGCGAGGAAAGCACGCTCAAGACGTTCGGCTTCACCGCCAACGGCGCTGCGACGCGCAACGAGGCCGTGCTCGACATCACGGGCGACAACGCCACCGCCCATATCGCGGGCGGCTGCCTCGGCGACGGCGCGCGGGGCACCTTCCACCACGACGACACGGTCTACATCACCCATGACGCGGTGAATTGCGAAAGCCGGCAGGTCTACAAGAAGGTGCTGCGCAACGGCGCGACAGGCGTCTTTCAGGGCAAGATCCTCGTGCAGCCCGACGCGCAAAAGACCGATGGCTACCAGATCAGCCAATCGCTCCTCCTCGACGAGGACGCCCAGTTCCTCGCCAAGCCAGAGCTTGAGATCTATGCCGACGACGTGGCCTGCTCCCACGGCTCCACCACGGGGGCCATCGACGAGCAGGCGCTCTTTTACCTCCGCTCCCGCGGTGTGCCCCGCAAGGAGGCCGAGGATCTGCTGACGCTCTCCTTCCTCGCCGAGGCCATCGAAGAGATCGAGGATGAAGACCTCGCCGCCATCGTGCTCGCCCAGATCGAAGACTGGCTCCGCGCCTGATGCCGGTAACGCGTGACATCGTCCAAACCTACCGCAGGCCGCGCTCGGTCATGCGGCGGCTCCTTGATGCGGGCCAGAGGGAGGATCGCGCCATCGCGATCCTGCTTGGGGGGTGTTTCATGCTCTTTGTGGCGTCCTGGCCGCGGCTGGCACGGGAGGCCGAAGTCACGGGCTCAGACCTGACGCAGGATATGGCATACGCCCTGTTTGCAACCGTCTTTATCCTGCCTCTGGTGCTCTACGGGATCGCCGCGCTTAGCCACCTTTTGCTCAAGCCCTTTGGCGTCAAGGGGACATGGTACGGCGCGCGCCTTGCGTTCTTCTGGGCGCTCCTGGCGTCGTCCCCGCTCACGCTGCTTTGGGGGCTGACCCATGGCTTCATCGGCCCGGGCGTGCAAACGCAAGTGACCGGCGCGCTCTGGTTTGTCGTCTTTCTCCTCTTCTGGTCGATCAACCTGCGGGAGGCAGAGCGGGGATGAACGGCTTTATGTCTCTCGTGAGCACGTCGGTGACCCGACCGGGTGAGGCGGCGCGGGCGCTTCTCGACCTTCAGCTGAGCCGCGACGTGGCCTGGATGCTGCTGGCCCTCTCGGTGATCGGCATGGTGATCCTCACCTTCCTCTTTTCGGGGGGAGAGCCCATCCCACTGGTGCCGGGTCTTGATCCAATGACGCCCATGATCGCGCTGATCTTTCAGGGCTCGTTCGCGGTGATCACCGGATACGCGATCTATTTCACCGGCAACGCGATGGATGGGGCGGGCACGCTCACCGAGTCAATCCTCGTGGTGGCATGGCTGCAGGTGCTGCAGGTGGTGGGCCTCGTGATCCAGGGCGGGCTTTTGCTGGTCTCTCCCGGGATCGCCACGATGGTGAGCCTTGTGATCTCTTTCGGCCTCCTTTGGGTGCTTCTGGCCTTTGTGGACGTGCTCCACGGCTTTGGCTCGCTCGGGCGCGCCGCGCTTCTGCTGCTTTTTGTCATCGTGGGGATCATGCTGGGCCTCACGCTCATCCTCGGCCTCATTGGAGTTGGCGTATGACCTACGATGTTCATGCCGTGCGTGCGGATTTCCCGATCCTTTCGCGGGAGGTGAATGGCAAGCCTCTCGTCTATCTCGACAACGGGGCCTCGCCGCAAAAACCCAAGGCGGTGATTGATGCGGTGAGCCACGCCTACAGCCACGAATACGCCAATGTTCACCGTGGCTTGCACTACCTTTCTAACCTTGCAACTGAGAATTACGAGGCCGTCCGCGGCAAGCTCGCCCGCTTCCTTGGGTCGCCCGATGAGCAGGAGATCGTCTTTACCTCCGGCACGACCGAGGGGATCAATCTCGTGGCCTATGGCTGGGCAATGCCACGCTTTGAGCCCGGCGACGAGATCGTGCTGTCGGTGATGGAGCACCACGCCAACATCGTCCCCTGGCATTTCCTGCGGGAGCGTCAGGGCGCTGTTTTGAAATGGGTGGAGCAGGACGCGACCGGTCACCTTGACCCGCAAGCGGTCATTGATGCCATCGGCCCGAAGACGAAGCTCATCGCAATCACGCATCTTTCCAACGTGTTGGGCACGAAAGTTGACGTTAAATCGATCACAAGCGCCGCCCATGCACGCGGCGTTGCCGTCCTTGTGGATGGCTCCCAGGCGGCTGCTCATATGACGGTCGACGTGGCCGATCTCGGCTGCGATTTCTATGCCATCACGGGCCACAAGCTCTACGGGCCCTCGGGCTCCGGCGCGATCTACATCAAGCAGGAGCGTATGGCTGAGATGCGCCCCTTCATCGGGGGCGGGGATATGATCGATGAGGTCCACCGCGATCACATCACCTGGAATAAGCCCCCCATGAAATTTGAGGCCGGCACTCCGGGCATCGTCCAGCAGATCGGCCTTGGTGCCGCCTTGGACTACCTCATGTCCCATGGGATGGAGGCGATCTCGGCCCATGAAGACACGCTCCGCGACTACGCACGGACGAAGCTCGACGGGCTCAATTGGCTCAATGTCCAGGGCCACACCCCTGATAAGGCGGCAATTTTCTCGTTCACGATGAACGGCGCGGCCCATGCCCACGATATTTCCACTGTGCTCGACAAGCGTGGTATTGCCGTGCGGGCGGGCCACCATTGCTGCCAACCGCTTCTCGAGCATCTAAACGTGCCAGCGACGGCACGCGCGTCGTTCGGCATGTACAATACCACCGATGAGGTGGACGCCCTCGTGGACGCGCTCGAGCTCTGCCATGAGCTCTTGAGCTGAAAACAAAACGACCTCCCCCGGGAAAGGGGGAGGCCTAGATTGGTGTCGGCATTTTCGTGTGCCCTTTGTTTTCGTTGACCTGGCCTAAGGAATTACGCGGGTCTCTCCGAACTGGGCGAGATATGCCTCTCGCGCAGCGGCCTCTTGAACTTTCCAAGACGGCGCCTGATCCGGAAGGCGGGCGGGAGGGTTAAAGTTTCTCGGTGATGCGGCGGTGCGCCTGAGCATGTTCCTTCATCTTTTCCTTGAGTGCAGCGACGTCCTCGAATGGGGTCATTCCCTGCTTCATTGCGATTTCCTTGGATAGCTCTTCGACCCTGTGTTGGGCAGCCCGGTCGATGCCGATGATTCGTGCGTACTCCGGTGAGAGACTGGTCATAGATCATTCCCTTTCGTGTTGATTGGAGAAGGCTTGCTTCCGTGGCTCGAGGGTATGGCGAAAGGCGAAGATGTCAAGATGTTTCGGAAGAAAGCGAAGATACGCGAAGATATATCATATAGACGAATTTCTGCTTAATAGATCTTCAAAACTTCGCCGTTGCCTTGTTTTTGCCCGATTTTCTAGTTTTAAGACTTTGAAAGAGAGAGGCTCGAGCATGACAGAAAGCCCAAACTCATTTAGCCAATTTGCCAGTGACCTGAACGCATCGCCAGACGAACTCGTGCGCTTGCTAAAGACGTACAACGGCGGCCTCGCCGGAGCGCAACGGATCTCCGATCGCGCCATCGAGAATATGCGCCACAACGGTATCAGCCTGCGCCGTTCACTTACGCGCGAATGGCTGGCGGGATTTGTCCGCAGCCTCCGAGTTGAAAGCGACGATATGGGTCTTGGAGAAACGTCCGAGCTCATAAAGGGGCTGACGCAGAGCGGAGCCAACCTGTCGGTGTCGAACGTTGCGCCCCCTGACCTCGTGTTTCATGACGTCAAGAAATTTGGCGTCGCAATCTCCGAAGTGCAGAATAACAACTCGATGCTGGAAACGTCGCGGGTCGATCTCGCGGGGCACTACATCGTTGCGCGCGAGACCACGCGGGCGGATCGTTTCCGGTACTACGAGGAGCCGCTCTTCCTCGGTCTTCCAGAGGAAGAGAGCTGGATGCTCACCCATCGTTCCGGGATTGCGCGGGGGTTTGCGGTGCCTTCGAACGGCATGCTGACCGTCGTGCTCCATCACGAGCACCGAACGCGCGGCACCGGCGTTATCGTTTTGATGATCGCCTCCGATGACAGTGTGAGCGGGGATCCCTACAGCACGGGTCTCGTCATGAAACTGTCAGACACGCAAGCGCGGCCTGTCGCGTCCCGCATCGTGCTGCGACGGGCAAAGGATCAGGCCGAAATCGACGCCTGGACGTCCCTTGTGCAGTCTGAAGGGTCAGTATCGGCGCGCGACGTTGGACACTACGTTCGCGAGCTAGAGGACGGGGACATCATGCAGGAAAAGTACCGTGCGCTTGAAACGGGGCTCTCCCTCAAGACGCCGGAGCTTGCAGACTGGCCTGACATGCTCAAGAAGGTTGGCCTCGTAGGTGACGACTAGCGTGTCAGCGGGCTGAGAGTAGCTGGCGCTCGGCATTCAGCCTGCGTCGGTCGATCGGGCCGTGCCGCAGCGCGTCGCTTAGAAGCAGCGCTTCATCAATGACCGAGTGAATGGTTGCGCCTTTGTCCGCCTGAACCAGACGCAAAAGCGCGTTGGCGGCGGCGTTGGACAATTCGAGTTCGAGTTCGAGCCGGTGCGTATGTTCTGACATGGGACCCTCCACGCCTTAGTCTTGCAGCGTATGTTGTGGCAGTACAGTGTGGTGGCGCAATATCTTGTGGATATGCTGGGGCGAGTGTAACTCTTTTGTGGATAACCGCTGCGCATGCCAATCTTGTTGCGCGGCAGGCACGGCGCGCCTATAGCGGCATGCGTGGACCATTAGCTCAGCTGGATAGAGCGCTGCCCTCCGAAGGCAGAGGCCAGAGGTTCGAATCCTCTATGGTCCGCCACCTCTCCCGCCCCGTTGGTGCTGGACTTCCCACGCGCTAGGCTGCAACCCTCGGCAGGAGCTCCTGAGCGCGGCTGGCAGAGAGGTCAGCCCGCGTTGTTGGAGACACACGAAAGGCCGCGCATGCGCCTAATTTGCAGGGGGCCTTACCATGTTCACGATCGTTCTCCCATGCGCCGGCGCGGGCACGCGACTGGGCCTGCCATACCCCAAAGAGCTCCACGTCGTGGAGGAGGGGCGCAGCCTCGTGGACTATTCGCTCGCCCACCTGAGCGCCGACCCAGCGCTCGTTGACAAGGCCGTCTGCGTGATCGCACCGGGCAAGGAGCGGGTGCCGGACTATGTCGCGGGTCGCATGGAAGAACATGCCCCGGTCGAGACCGCCTATTTCAACGAGGCCTATTCCGAATGGCCCGGCAGCATCCGCTCAGCGGAGGCCCATTTTGGCGCACGCAACATCGCGCTCCTGCCCGATTCCAGGGTGACGCCCGAGGCCGGAACACGGCTCCTGCCGCAGTTTGCGGAGGCTTTCGAGAGCGGCGCAGACGTCGTCTTCGCCTATAAGCGCGTCTCGGACCCCGCCGCGCTCGCGGCCCTCGGCGCGATATCCGTGGAGGGGGAGGCCGTGACGGACTTTTTCGACAAGCCGCGCGACCTCGCCGATGCTGCACGGTTCAACGCGTTTTGGGTGGCCTTCGGCTTCACAAAGGATGTGGGCCCAAGTTTGCTCGAGCTGATGCAGAGATCTGTCGCGCGGGAGCGGGTCGATTTCGCCACTCTGGGGTGCGCCATCCGGGGCTTCGAGGTGGCAGACTACATCGACCTCGGCACCTGGCCCTCCATCCATCGCTATCTCGGGCTTCACGGCGCGTGATCTTCGTTGCTGACCATCAGGGTCTGATCACCGAGCAATCAGAGACGTTGCGCCCGTTTCAGGTGGGGCGTGTTCTCGACGATCTTGACGAGGAAACGAACCCGGGCGCGCGTGCCATTCTCACCCGCGATGCCTATGCTGACCTGAGGCAGTATTACTACGCGCGCCATATGGTCGAGGAGCCCCATGAGTACGTGGCGCTCCTCCAGTACCGGCGCATGTTTTACTTTCCGCCGCCCGCGGGCACAGGCGGGCCAGAGCTCGCCGCGCTCGATAACGGACGCGGATCTTCCAAGGCGCACGACACGTTCCGCGTGGCAGAAAAGCTCCGCGCGCCCTACCTGGCGCGCCTTGCATCCCTCAAACCCGCAGACTTAAAGGCGGCACTGGCCGGGCACCGGTTTGTCGTCAACGAACGCAGCTTTCCAAAGTCGGTTTCGCAGCAATACATCGAGGGTGTCATGGGGCTCCATTCTGGGGAGAGCGCCTATGTGGAGGCTTGGCACGACATGGCGGGCCTCCTCAAACGCCGTCTGCCTGCCGCGACTGTTGCGGCCCATTTTGAGGGGCAGTTTGGCTATTTCCACAATTGCCTCGTGGCCGCGCGCGCAGACTTTTGGGACTACGCCGATTTCCTCTTTGATCTCTTCGCGGACATGCCCGCCTATGCGGAAGTGCCCCGGGTCTATGGCTATCTCGCGGAGCGCGTCCTTGCGCCGTATCTTGCCGCGCGTGGCCTCTCGGCGCGCTCAACGGCGATCCTCCTTTTCACGTGACGTCGCGAGAGCCGAGTAGCAGGCTGCAGCCGCGTCGTCCCATGCCGCGCGCGTCCACGCCGCCACGGAGGCCGAGGCATCCCATGGTTTCCGCGCACCGGCAAAGTGCACGATCGCGGCGGTCTCCTGAATGCGCTCCGGATGAAACGAGTCGCTGGTGGAAAACGGATTTGCAGGCGTCTTTTTGCCGTCATGCATCCAACTGACGAGATTGTAGCGTTTGTCGAGCCAATGCACCCGCCCGCGCGCGGCGTGGTTGAGGAGGCACTGATCGGCGTAATAGTATTTCGAGCCGTTCTCGCGAAGAAGGTCCGCGGCCCTCGCTGGCGTCATCGCCGCGCGCATCGTCTGAGCATCGAAGAGAAGCACGCCCGCGTTGAAATAGGCGTAGGGATGCGCAAGCTCGAGCGCCACGTACTGCTCCGTCATCGAGCGGCCGACAGAACAAGCCGCCAAGAGCGCGCCGGCCTCATCCAATGAGATCTGCAAAAGCTCCCCCAGCGGCGCGAGGCAGAGCGTGTCGGTATCCACGTAGAGACACCGACCCGACAGATGCGGAGACGCAAAGAGCTCAAACCGGTAGAACACCGCCGCGTTGAAGGTCCCGTGGAAAGAAGACGTACTTTGAAGATACGTCTCAGCCACCTGCGCCGTCGTCACTCGCGTCACCGTCAGATCAGGCAGGAGGGTGTAGAACGGCTCCAGCATCGCCTCAGACACGGTTTCATCGACGCAAAGCACGAAGCGGCAGGCGACACCGGCCCTGCGATGGTAGCTCGTGAGGCTGATGAGCGCGGGCTCCGCATGGGCGGAATCAAATGCGGCGCAGATCGTGAGCGCGTCCTCCGCCACCGGTGCCTTTTGCAGGACGAGCACTTTCCTCTCGCAGGGTCTTTCCGGCACAAAAGACGGGAAATACGCGGCGTAGGAGGCCTCCTGCCTGATCCGCGCACAGCGGACCTGCTCAAATGGGCTCAACGGCGCATCATATCCCTCATCGAGGAATTGCGTGAATTTGTGGTGCGGATGGGCCTCCTCCACGGCGTCTGGCTGCCAGTGGAGATCCTCTACGATATAGGTGCCGCCTGGCTTCAGCCTCTCCCAGAGGCTCAGCAGGGTGTTGAGCTGGTGCAGGCTCGCGTGGGAACCGTCATCGATGATGAGGTCGGCCGCATTGGGCAGCGCGCCCACCAGCGCCTCAAACGTCGCGCGATCCCCTGAATCGGCTTGATGAAAATGCACCGAAGCGGGCAATGCGACACCATCCGCCAGGGGGCGGATGTCGATCACGTGGATTTCGGCATGGGGCAGAAACTCCGCCCACATCCGCGCACTTGGAAGATCCGAGATCGGCGCCCAGTCGGCGTTCTGCTCCGGGCCGCCCACCGCCTGCGCGCCCACCTCGATGACCACCAGAGGCGCGTGCCTTTGGTGGTTGAGCAGCAAGTAATATAGATCGGTGTAGCGATGATGCTTGGTGATCCGCGTGTTCTTGGATCCCTTATCTGTGCCGTAGGCGTTGGCTAGGGCTTCGAGGTCATTCATCGCATGGGCCTGCACGTCTGGGGGGCTCGCTCTCTCTCCCGGATACTCCAGACTGCCCTGCGTTGAAACACGCGCCCGCAAGATGCGCGACTTGCCACGGACCCGATGCAGTGTTTTCCTCGCTCGAAATTGGGGGGAGAATGCATGCGAACGCAGGTCGTCATCGTCGGCGGTGGGCCGTCGGGGCTCCTTTTGGGGCAGCACCTGACGCGTGCAGGCATCGACAACATCGTGCTCGAGCGTCGGCGCCGCGCCTATGTGCTCGCCCGGATCCGGGCCGGGGTACTGGAGCGGGGCACCGTGGACCAGATGCGCGATCTCGGCCTCGGGGCGCGGATGGATGCGG
>JBCBME010000033.1:0-13665 GCA_039822945.1 Pseudomonadota bacterium | reverse complement strand
TGAAGCCCTTGCCCTCTTCCATCCCGAGGAGGTTTTCGCCCTTCACTTTGAAATCGTCGAAGTTGAGCGTGTATTCCTTCATGCCGCGGTAGCCGAGAACCTCGATCTCACCGCCGGAGATGCCCGGATCCTGCCAGGGCTCCTCATCGGTGCCCGGCGTCTTTTCGGCGAGGAACATCGACAGGCCCTTGTAGTCTTCGGTGCCCGGCACGGAGCGCGCGAGCACGGTCATGACCTGCGTGCGCGAGGCGTGGGTGATCCACGTCTTGTTGCCGTTCAGGATCCAGTCGCCGTTTTCGTCCTGCTTGGCGCGGGTCTTGAGCGCGCCGAGGTCGGAGCCGGTGTTGGGCTCGGTAAAGACAGCCGTGGGCAGGATCTCACCGGAGGCGAGGCCTGGCAGCCATTTTTCCTTTTGCGCGTCGGTGCCACCGCAGAGGATCAACTCTGCCGCGATCTCGGAGCGGGTGGCCAGCGAGCCCACGCCGATATAGCCGCGGCTGAGCTCTTCGGAGACGACGCACATCGACGCCTTGGAGAGGCCAAGGCCGCCATGCTCCTCAGGGATTGTCAGACCAAAGACGCCCATCTCGGAGAGCTCTTCGATCGTCTCCATGGGGATGAGTTCATCCTTCAGGTGCCATTCGTGGGCGTAGGGCTCCACCTTCTCGACCGCGTAGCGGCGGAATTGCTCGCGGATCATCTCGAGCTCTTCGTCGAGGCCCGAGCGGCCCACGATGGTGCCGCCCTGCTCCTGCATGAGCTCGACAAGGCGAAGGCGCGCGGCCTGGCTGTTGCCCTCATTGCAGAGCGTCATGACGGCGGGCGTCATCAGCGCGCGCTGATCCTCTTGCGTGAGGCCCAGATCCTGCGGGCGCACGACCTCGCCCTGGTTCATCTGGAGGCCACCGTAGATCTGCCAGAGATACTCCCCAAACGCGATCTGATGGATCAGCTGCTCGGTCTCGCCAAAGGTGCCCTCGGCGTCGAGCTTTTCGGCCCAGGCCTGCATCTGACGCAGGCTTTCGACATAGGTGGCCAACCACGCAAAGCCGTGCGCAGCGGTCTGGTGGGCATCCACGAGCGCGCCCGAGACACGGCCATTCTCGCTCACCATCGCGGCGACGCGCGCCTTGGCGGTCTCCAGCAGGGCCTCGGCGGGCGCAACGCTCTCGCCGGTCAGCTGGAGCAGGCCCGGAATGAGGGCCGTTTCGATCTGAAGCTGTCCGTCATGGGCCATGGGGGCCTCCCTTCATAAGTCCGCATCAGGAGCTAGTGTGTTTGCAGGTGCAGCGCAACAATAATTCAACAAAAAGATTCTGGGCGCATTAAAGTGTCGCGGTCGATTTTATCCGGTCTGAGGGTGGCGCAATGGCCACGGCCCAACAGGCGTCGTAAGAGAGCGCATGGAGCTTCCCATGTTTTCCGCCACGATGTTCACTGATCTGGGCCTCCAGATCTTTCTGGCTTCCCTCTTTATAACGTTTCTGGCGGGGATCATCAAAGGCGCGGTGGGCTTTGCCATGCCGCTCGTGATGGTGTCGGGTCTGAGCTCGATCATGGCGCCGCAGCTGGCCATCGGGGCGATGATCCTGCCCGTGGTGGCCTCGAATGCGCTACAGACCTTCCGGCACGGCGTGGCCCCGGTGATCGGGGAGGCACGCGCCGTTTGGCGCTACCTCCTTGTCGTGTCGATCTTCATCGTGCTGACGGCGCAGCTTCTTCCCTACATCTCCACGCAGGTCTTTTACTTCGTGCTGGGGGTGCCAGTGGTGGCGCTCTCTCTCATCCAGCTCTTTGGCGTGCGCCTCACCATCCCGCCGGAGCGTCGCCGCCGCGCCGAATGGGGGATCGGTGCGCTGTCCGGCATCCTCGGCGGCCTTGCAGGCACGTGGGGGCCCACGACGGTGCTCTATTTGCTGGCCATCGAGATGCCCAAGGCGCGGCAACTCATCGTGCAGGGTCTGATCTACGGCACGGGCGCGGTGATGCTGCTCTTCGCCCACCTCCAGAGCGGGATCTTCAACGGTGCCACCGCGCCGTTCTCAGCGGCGCTCCTCGTCCCCGCCTATGCTGGCATGGCGCTGGGCTTTTGGCTGGGGGACCGGCTGGATCAGGCACGCTTCCGCTCCGCCACGCTCATCGTCCTCACCGTCGCGGGCCTCAACCTCATCCGAAAGGGGTTCTTCGGGTAGAGGGAAAGCAGGGCGTGCCGCGGCGAGGACTAACAGACTTGAGCTGACCCGTGCCGCTATGCTTGCTTCATGTAAGAAACGCGGCGGTATCTAAGAGGACAAAAGGCGTGGACTGGATCCTTTATCTTCTCAAAGCATCCGGCATCCTTTTGTCCGCTTACTTCGGTGTCTACGGCCTGCTCTATGACTTTCGGCATCAGGTCACCGGGCAGGTCACCAGAGAAGGACGGCGCGCGCTCATCGGCATCTTGCTCGGGGCCGCGATTTCATTGCTGTCCGTGGGCCTCGAGGAAAGAGAAGCAGCGCGGCAGTTCGCCCAGCAGCTTGCCAAGGCAAATCAGACGCTTGATGGCATCGCGAGGCTGCAGAAGAGCTCGGGTGAGACCTTGGATCAAGCGCTTCAGATCTCCGAGAATACAAAGGCGGCCATCGAAAGCCTCGATGTCGTCACGCGGAACTCAGAGACCACCATCATGGACCTTGGGGAGGCTCTGGAAGGCATAGAGCGCACGACCGACGGGATCGGTCGAGTGCTTGGGGCGATCGTCCCCGTCGAGGCCTCGATAACCTATAGAATTTCAAGGTCCGACACGCTCCGTGAGCGGCTTTTGGGTCTTGGGGCCAACCCTGAAGACGTTTTCAGGGGCTTTGCGGTCGGCGGCTGCCGTTTCTTTTCTGATGATGTGGCCGGGTTTCTGGAGCTCTATGTAGATCTGCGCGAAACGCGACAGCCTGATGTGGCTTGCTTCGCCGACTTTCTGACAGACGGTCTTGGGCTGGCGCTCCCTCACACAACGGTCAACTTCTTCCATGACAGCAATGTTGACGGTGTGGACGGACGCTTCAGGATCCATGGTCTCAATGCCTTCACCCACTCAAATACAGCCCAGTTTGCCCTGCGTTACTTTGCACTGGAAGACATGTGGGAGCTTGAGATGGACGACATTCCCATACGGTTTCGAACGCAATCGCTTTTGTCGCAAGTCGACTATCTTGGGCTCAACATGATCGTCGTGGATAGCAGTCCCGATGTCCTTGGGCAGAATAGTGGGCACATCGAGTTTGTCTCGCTCGACGTCGATGCAGACGATGGCCGGGGCTTTGCCATGGACCTCGCGGGCAGAGCGCAAAGCGGTTGGGAAAACAGCGCGCTTGTGCAGTACCGGTTCCCCGACAACGCAGCGGATCTTGACCTTGTCTTCGCTGAGGGGCGGTGAGCCAGCGTCACCCGGTTAGGGGGCGGCACACAACGCAGCTGAACGGGCGAAGATTAAGCCAACCAAGGGTCGGCTTAATCAAGAGGTTCAGACACCAAATCTGCGTGCGGAATTAGCCGATGGCGACGGCTTTTACCTCGTCGTCGATGTGCGGCAGGTATTGCTCGAAATTGTCGGAGAACATCTGCACCAGCTTATCGGCCTGCTTGTCGTAGGCGGCCCCGTCGTCCCATGTGCGGCGCGGGGTCAGGAGCAGGTCTGCTACGCCCGGCACGCTCACCGGCACCTCAAAGCCAAAGTTCTCGTCCTTGCGGAACTGGCCGTTGTTGAGCGTGCCATCGAGGGCCGCGGCAAGGAGGGCGCGGGTGGCGCGGATCGGCATCCGCGAACCTTCGCCGTAGGCGCCACCCGTCCAGCCGGTGTTCACGAGCCAGCATGTCGCGCCATGCTTGGCGATCTTGTCGCGCAGGAGGCGGCCGTACTCCTCCGGCCGGCGCGGCATGAAGGGTGCGCCAAAGCAGGTGGAGAAGGTGGGCTCCGGCTCGGTCACGCCCCGCTCGGTTCCGGCCACCTTCGCGGTGAACCCGCTGAGGAAGTGGTACATGGCTTGCGCCGGGGTGAGGCGTGCGATCGGAGGCAGAACGCCAAACGCATCGCAGGTGAGCATGATGATGTTCTTCGGGTGCCCGCCCAGCGCCGTCTTCGACGCGTTAGAGATGTATTCCAGCGGGTAGGCGCAGCGCATGTTGGCCGTCAGGCTGTCATCCTCGAAGTCGAGCTCTTTGGTGTCGGCGTCATAGACCATGTTCTCGATGACGGTGCCGAACTTCTGGGTCGTTGCGTAGATCTCGGGCTCTGCCTCGGCGGAGAGCTTGATCGTCTTGGCGTAGCAGCCGCCCTCGAAGTTGAAGGTGCCGCGCTCGGACCAGCCGTGCTCGTCGTCGCCAATGAGCATCCGCTCGGGATCGGCAGAGAGCGTCGTCTTGCCGGTGCCGGACAGGCCAAAGAAGATCGCCGTGTCGATCGGGTTGCCCGGCGCGTGGTTGGCGGAGCAGTGCATCGGCATGATGCCACGCTCGGGCAGGAGATAGTTGAGGAGCGTGAAGACGCTCTTCTTGTTCTCGCCCGCGTATTCGGTGCCCGCGATCAGGATGAGCTTCTTTTCGAAGTTCATCGTCACCACGGTCTCGGTGCGGCAGTTGTGACGCTCCGGATCGGCCTTGAAAGATGGGCAGTTGATGACAGTCCAGTCCGCCGTGAACGTGGTCAGCTCATCGGAATCCGGGCGCCGCAGCATGTGACGGATAAAGAGGGAGTGCCAGGCGAGCTCTGTCACCATACGCACATCCAGCCGGTGCGCGGGGTCCGCACCGCCGAAGAGATCCTGCACGAAGTACTCGCGCCCCTTCATGTGCTCGAGCATGTCGGCGTAGAGCGCATCAAAGCCCTCGGGCGACATGGCGGCATTCTGTTCCCACCAGATCTTGTCGGCGACATCGTCGGTGCGGACGATGTGTTTGTCCTTGGGGGAGCGGCCTGTGAACTTGCCGGTCGACACAAGAAGCGTCCCACCCTGGCCCAACTCGCCCTCTCCGCGCTTGATCGCTGTTTCGACGAGCGCGGGTTCGATCAAGTTGTAATAGACCGCTCCGAGCCCCGTGATCCCTTGGGTTTCCAGAGTGAAAGACGGGTTTACGCGGCCATGTGCCATTGGTTTCGCAGCTCCTCAGATTGCAGCATTCATCAAGAATATAAGGAGCCTTTGGCCAAATATAGTGGCGCGCCAGCGTGTTAGCGCCACCAAGGCCAAGTTTGCGCAAACATGCCGGAAGCGGTGCCGAGACCTTCGCCGCTCCGTAAACAGTCCCCCCAAAAGTGAGGCAATTAAGCAGCCCTTCACGGTTTTCCGGCCGAAATGTGGCGACGACCCGTGTGTGATTCGCTTTTCCGTTGATTTTTTGCGGCGTTTCCGCGACCCATGTAAAAAAACGGCAGGCAATAACAGAGCAGTACGAGAGGCATTTCACCATGTCCAAGATCGCCCTTGTGGACGACGATCGGAATATTCTGACGTCGGTTTCCATGACGCTTGAAGCAGAAGGCTTCGACGTTGAAACCTATAATGACGGCCAATCGGCCCTCGACGCATTCAACAAAGCCATGCCCGACATGGCCGTTCTCGACATCAAGATGCCCCGCATGGATGGCATGGATCTGCTTCAGCGGCTCCGTCAAAAGACGAAGATGCCGGTGATCTTCCTCACCTCGAAGGATGATGAGATCGACGAAGTGCTCGGGCTGCGCATGGGCGCGGACGACTACGTCAAAAAGCCCTTCAGCCAGCGCCTGCTGGTGGAGCGGATCCGCGCGCTCCTGCGTCGGCAGGATGCGATCTCCGGCGACGTGATCGCCGAAACCGAAGAGACAAAGGTTATGACGCGCGGCCATCTGACGATGGATCCCCTGCGTCACGCCGTCACGTGGAAGGGCAATGACGTGTCGCTGACCGTCACCGAGTTTCTTCTGCTCCAGGCCCTCGCACAGCGCCCCGGCTTCGTGAAATCCCGCGATCAGCTGATGGATGTGGCCTATGACGACCAAGTCTACGTTGATGACCGGACCATCGACAGCCACATCAAGCGACTGCGGAAAAAGATGCGGACTGCCGATGATGAGTTTTCAGCTATCGAAACTCTCTACGGCATCGGCTACCGTTACAACGAAGAGTAACCTGGGTGGGGAGTGGGCGCCCCAATGAGTAACCAAGAGATCGACGTGCGCGATCTGCAAAGCGTCCGGCAGGCGGATATCCTGCTGGGCGACGACTGGGTTGCGCCCGACGCCACCGTCGAGAAAGAGCTGCAGGCCAAGCGCAAGCGCCGTTCGATCATCGCGCTCAACCGCTCGCCGTTGGCGCGCAAGATCATCACCTTCAATCTTCTCGCGCTCGTCATCCTCGTGGCGGGCGTGCTCTATCTCAATCCATCGCGCGAAAGCCTTGCCTTCCAGCGGGCCGGTGGCCTCGTTAACGAGGCCGAACTGATCGCCGATGTGTTTGAGGCCGGGCTGCCCACCACCGCGCCCGCCAACCTCGCCACCGGTGACGGCATCGAGGTGGAGGAAGTGCTCGCAGGGCTCGACCTGCGCGGCGGCATCGAGGTGTTCGTCTTTGACACGACCGAGGCGCTCATTGCCACGGCACAGGGCACGACGGGGTTTGACTCCGCCGATGTGGCGGGCCTCCAGAAGGAAGTGCGCTCCACCATCATCACCGAGTTCCTGAATTCGGTCTGGGATGCGATCTCCGGGCTTCTGGCGCCCGAGGATCCCGAGCCGCAGATGGTCTCGCCCGAGGATCAGGTGCGCGCGCTCCTGCCCCAGGCGCTAAGCGGTGAGGCGCTCGCCAATACCGGCCGCGATGCCATGGGCTCGAGCGTGTTCTCCGTGGCCACGCCCATCGTGCAAAATGGCAACGTGGTGGGTGCCATCGCGATTGTCTCGGCGGCGGGTGAGATCGACCTCCTCGTCCGGCAGGAGCGTGAGCAGGTGCTGCAGATGTTTGTCATCGCGCTCCTCGTCTCCATCGGGCTAAGCCTCGTTCTGGCCTCCACCATCGCGAACCCGCTCAGTGATCTGGCTGCCGCGGCGGAGCTTGGCCGGGACAAGAACGCGCGGAAGATGTCGCCCTCGCGCATCCGCATCCCGGATCTGACCGCCCGGCCCGACGAGATCGGTCGCCTCTCGGGCGCGCTTCGTGGCATGATTTCCGCGCTCTACGACCGGATCGACAACAACGAACAGTTTGCCGCCGACGTCGCCCACGAGATCAAGAACCCGCTCGCCTCGCTGCGCTCCGCCGTGGGCACGCTCCGCGTGGCCAAGCGCGACGATCAGCGCGAGCAGCTTTTTGACGTGATCGACCACGACGTCCGCCGCCTTGATCGCCTCGTCTCTGACATTTCCAATGCCTCCCGCCTCGACAGCGAGCTTGTGAAGGAGGAGGAGGAGGCCTTCGACCTCATCCGCATGCTCTCCAACCTCGGCCAGTATTTGGGGCAGGAGGCCGAAGCGAAGGGCATCGATTTCATTACTGATCTGCCCGAGGGCCCGATGACAATCCACGGGCTCGAGGCGCGCCTCGCGCAGGTCTTCGTGAACCTCATCACCAATGCCACGAGCTTTTGCGGCGATGGCGACGCGATCCGCGTCTGGGCGCGCAAGCGTGAGAACCGCATTCTCGTCGTGGTGGAGGATACCGGGCCCGGCATCCCCGACGGCGCTCTCACCAAGATCTTCAAGCGCTTCTACTCCGAGCGTCCGGCGGGCCAGTTCGGCAACAATTCGGGCCTTGGCCTCGCGATCTCCAAGCAGATCGTGGAGGCCCATGGCGGCGTGATCTGGGCCGAAAACATCCGCCCCACAGAGGTCGACATCACGAGCGACCCGCTCGGCGCCCGTTTCGTGGTGGGCCTTCCTGTCTGATCCTTTCGCGCTTCGCCCCGTGCCGGGCACGGACGCCGTGCATCTTCATGCGAGCACCGTGGCATGGGGTGGCAAGGCGCTCGTGATCGCGGGGCCCTCAGAGAGCGGAAAATCCTCACTCGCTCTCGAACTCATGGCCTATGGTGCCGTGCTCGTGGCCGATGACGTGACCGAGCTTTTCGTGGCAGACGGTCTGCGCGCCCGCGCGCCGGAGACGCTGCCCCGCGCCATCGAGGCTCGCGGGATCGGCCTCCTCAAGGCCCAGACGCTGCAGGAGGCGCAAGTCGTCGCCGCGCTCGACCTCTCGCGCCGCAGTGCAGAGCGCATGCCGCACCCGCAAAAGATTTCAATTTTAGAACAGTCAATTTCCTTGCTTCACAGGCCTGCGAGTGGTCCTGTCGGCGCTATGCTTTTGCAATATCTTAAGCAGGTCTGACGAAAGGGCCTGCATGAACAGCGTCACCTCTTCTGCGCCGCAGCGAACGCTGCTCGTCACCGGCCCCTCCGGCGGCGGACGCTCGACTGCGATCAACGCGCTGGAAGATATGGGCTTTGAGACCATCGACTCGCTGCCGCTCTCGATCATTCCCCGCCTTTTGAGCGGCCCGCCCATGGACAAGCCGCTGGCGCTCGGCCTGTCGCCCTCTGCACGTGGGTTTTCCACGAATGCCTTTATCGAGGTGATCGATTCGCTCACAGCGCTCCAGCAGCGCCCGCCTGAGGTGGTGTTTCTCGACTGTGATCCGGGTGTGATCCTGCGCCGCTATTCCGAGACGCGCCGCCGCCACCCGGCCGCCCCCGAAGAGACCCCCATGGTGGGCATCGAGCGCGAGATGGATCTTCTGACCCCCATCAAGGCGCGCGCGGATGTCCTCATCGACACCTCCGATCTCAGCCCCCATGACCTCAAGGCAGATCTTGAGAGCCTCTTTGCCATCGAGGGGACGACAAAGCTTGCCGTGAGCCTCCATTCCTTCAGCTACAAGCGCGGGCTGCCGCGCGGCATCGACACGGTGTTTGACTGCCGTTTTCTGCGCAATCCCTACTGGGATCCGTCGCTGCGGGCCCTATCTGGGCTCGAGGAGAAGGTGCAGGGTTACGTGCAGGCAGATGACCGTTACACGCCCTTCTTTGAGCAGGTGCGCAGCCTGGCGGAGCTTTTGCTTCCCGCCTACCGCGAGGAAGGGAAAGCGTATTTGAGTATTGCGTTCGGATGTACCGGCGGACGCCACCGCTCTGTCACCGTGGCAGAGCACGTCGCGTCAGCTCTTGCAGAGGCAGGCTGGCAAGTGTCTATTCGGCACAGGGAGTTGGAGCGCGCGGGGCAGGGGACGCCCCAAGCGGTGGGACAAGGTGACAGCACGTGATCGGGATCGTGATCGTCGCCCATGGTGGCCTGGCAGCCGAGTATAAATCGGCCGTCGAGCACGTCGTGGGGCAACAAGTGGGCATCCAGCCGGTTTCAATTGAAGCCACGCATGACCGAAACCACAAGCAAGATGAGATTTGCCGGGCCGCCGACGCAGTTGATGAGGGGGACGGTGTCGTCCTCGTGATCGACATGTTCGGCTCCTCGCCATCCAACCTCTCACTCCGGGCGTGTCAGCCGTCGGGCCGCAGGATCCTTTACGGGGCGAACCTGCCGATGCTCGTCAAGCTCGCCAAGAGCCGCCACAAACCGCTGGAAGAGGCCGTCCAGGCCGCCCGCGCCGCCGGCAAGAAATATATCGATTGTTACCAAGCGGAGCCTCAGGCTACACACTAGCCATGGGGACGACACGCACGCTCGAAATCGTCAATCAAAAGGGCCTTCACGCCCGCGCCTCCGCCAAATTCGTCGAAGTTGTCGAGGAATTCGACGCCTCCTGTGAGGTGGAGAAAGATGGCATGGGTGCGTCAGGTGACAGCATCATGGGCCTTTTAATGTTGGCAGCTTCGCGCGGCTCCACTATTCAGATCGAAACGTCAGGGCCCGACTCCGAGGCGCTGGCCAATGCCCTCGAGGCCCTCGTGGCAGACCGCTTCGGCGAAGAGATGTGAAAGCGCGAGAAGTTTCATGACAAGTGGATGGATGAGACCGGTGGTTGACCACACCCAAACGCTGCTGCCGGGGGGCACGGGGGCGGGTCTGTCCGATCCCAACAATGTGCCATACGACAAGCGCAAGCTGAGCTATGCGGGCACGTTCACCAACCGCTGGTCCTCCCTCGTGATCCGCACGATGGAATGGTGCACCGGCAAGGTCACGCTTCTGCGCCGCATCCGCAAATTCGAGGCGATCGGACCGGCCAAGGGGCAGAAGTTCTGGAAACAGGCCCGCGCACTCATGGAGATCGACCTCCAGACGCCCCGGGCCGAGATCGAACGCATTCCGGCCACCGGCCCCTGCATCGTCGTCGCCAACCATCCCCACGGCCTCGTGGACGGTATGATGATCGCCGAGCTCGTGGGCGAGATGCGCACGGACTATAAGATCCTGACGCGCTCGCTCCTCACCGGGGTTGAAGAAGTCGCCGATTTCATGATCCCGGTGCCCTTCTCCCACGAGGAGGACGCTTTCGAGAAAAGCCTCGAGATGCGAAAGCAGGCGATGTCGCACCTCGCGGATGGCGGCTGTATCGTCATCTTCCCGTCGGGGGCCGTCGCCTCAGCTGACTCGTGGTGGGGGCCGGCCGTGGAAGGGGAATGGAACCCGTTCACCGCCAAGATGATCCAGCGATCCGGTGCTGCGGTCGTGCCCGTGCGCTTTCCGGGGCAGAACAGTCGCTGGTATCAGATTGCCAGCCAGATCTCCCCCACGCTTCGGCAGGGCCTCCTCATCCACGAAGTTGCCCACAGCTTTGGCAAGCCCCAACGCCCCATCATCGGCGCGCCAATTTCGAAGGAGGCGATCCGGGAGCAAGGCCGCAACGCGCGCGATTTCATGGTCTGGCTGCGCGAGCATACGCTGAGCCTGCGCGTCTGAGCTGGCATATCGCCAAGCGCATGATCTGAAACGAAAAAGGGCGGCTCACTGGCCGCCCTTCGTGTCTCTGAGAGCAGTGTTACTGCTCGTTGGCGCTGGCCACATCGATCGACACGCCCGGCCCCATTGTGGAGCTCAGCGCGACCTTCTTCATGTAGGTGCCCTTGGCGCCCGAGGGCTTCGCCTTGGCCACCGCATCCACGAAGGCGCGCACGTTTTCCACAAGCTTGGCTTCGTCAAAGGAGGCCTTGCCGACACCAGCGTGCACGACGCCTGCCTTCTCGGCCTTGAACTGCACCTGACCGCCCTTCGCGGCCTTCACCGCGTCGGCCACATCCATCGTCACCGTGCCCACTTTGGGGTTCGGCATCAGGTTGCGGGGGCCCAGCACCTTACCCAGACGGCCCACGACGGGCATCATGTCGGGCGTGGCAATGCAGCGGTCAAACTCGATGGTGCCGCCCTGGACGGTTTCCATCAGATCCTCTGCGCCCACGATATCGGCACCGGCTTCCTTGGCCTCGTCGGCCTTGGGGCCACGTGCGAACACGGCGACGCGGACGGTCTTGCCCGTGCCGTTCGGCAGCGTCACCGTCCCGCGGACCATCTGGTCTGCGTGGCGCGGATCAACACCGAGGTTCATTGCGATCTCGACCGTTTCGTCGAATTTCGCGGAGGCATTGCCCTTCACCAGAGCCACGGCCTCCTCGACGGTGACGTCGAGCTTTTCTGCGAAGGCTTCCTTGGCCGCCTTCATGCGCTTTCCAACCTTACCCATCTTACTTCACCTCGATGCCCATGGACTTCGCGGAGCCCAGGATGATCTGCATGGCCGCTTCCACGGAGTTCGCGTTGAGGTCTTTCATCTTGGCCTCGGCGATCTCACGCACCTGCTTGGAGCTCACGGTCCCCACCGTCTCGCGGGACGGGTTGTTGGCACCGGATTTCACCTTGGCCGCCTTCTTCAGGTAGTAGGACGCCGGGGGCGTCTTGATGTCCATCGTGAAGGACTTGTCCTGATAGTAGGTGATCACGGTGGGGCAGGGCGCGCCTGGCTCCATTTCCTGCGTCTTGGCGTTAAACGCCTTGCAGAATTCCATGATGTTGATCCCGCGCTGACCCAGAGCTGGGCCCACCGGCGGGGACGGGTTGGCTTGACCTGCAGGAACCTGCAGTTTCATCGTGCCCATGACTTTCTTGGCCATTGGCGTCTCCTTTTCTCAACGCCCGTCCGTCGCGACGGCCCGGGCTTACTGTCGATGTGGTCCGGCGTTGCACACGCGTGCGCGCAGCCTCCCACGAGTGACGCGCACTTAAGCGAGCTTTCATCGCAAAGCAAGCAGGATGCCTGCCGGGTGCGGCTGATTTTCCCTGCGACCCAGCGAGAAACCATGGTAGCGTCGTCCCCGGTGTCCCAGGCGAGACGTGGGCAATGACCTCTTTCCAAGATACACTTGATGCCATCAGGGACGCGCGCAGCCGGCGCGAGCTTTGGTCGATCGCGCTGGGGTACTACCGCAATCACGGAATCGATAAGGTCAGCTACCACTCCGCGGACACCCAGCTTCACAAGGGCGGCGTGCGCGCCGATGGGTTTCCGGAGGATTGGGTCTGCCACTATATCGGCGACGGTCTGAGCAAGGTCGATCCGATCCCGGGCCTTGCCGCGCGCATGACAGCGCCGTTCCACTGGTCCGAGGCCGCCTCCCTGGCGGAGATGACGCCGGAGAATACCGCCTATCTGGCTGAACTTGCCGACAGTATCCCCGGTGATGGGCTCGCGTTCACGGCCTTTGGGCCGCGGTTGCGCAATGCCTATATCGGGCTCGGCTACGACAGCCCGCGCTTTCATCCCTCAAGCCAGCTTGTGCTCGAGTTTCAGACCGTCGCGCAGATGGGCCACCTGCGGTGGTGCCAGTTCTCCGACGATGAGGAAACGCCACTGGCGCGCCTCTCCCCGCGGGAGCAGCAGACACTGGAGCTCGCCGCGCAGGGCAAATCCAACAGCGTCATCGCCGATATCCTCGGCATCTCGCCCCATACCGTCGACACGCTCATGCGCCGCACCTACGACAAGCTCGGCGTGGCAGATCGCACGTCAGCGGCCATCAAGGCGCTGGGGTCTGGCCTCGTTCAGTTTTCCGTTACGTAAAAACCCCCGATGTGGCGTGACTCCGTGACATGCTGCAGCGCCGCATGTCGGCTAACGCCTCAGCTATTCACACGTCAGTTGAGGACCATTGCCATGACCCTGAATAGTCAGGAGCGTTCAAACGTGATCAGCACGCTGATCCGCTACTTTGAGAGCCGAGAGGCCGAAATCTCCCAAGTTGAGCTGCTCAAGCTCAGCGTGGAGCTGATGGAGCACGTCGCCTACGAGGTGAGCGGCCGCTCCGCCGAGGCCGCCGGGGAGATCATCGCCCTTGCCCGCGCCGCAGATCAGGTGGCCGAACGGCTGATCGACACGCCCGCCGAGGACGATGCAGGGGCCGGCATCCACCGCTTCGGCGCGTAGGCGTCCGGCCCGGCAACGCGCAGCTCGGGGCCCACAGCACCCCGGGTCGTGAGTGGGGCAGGCCCCGCCCCGCAATTCCCTTACGAAGCACAAGATCACGCCACGCAAAGGCCCCCATTCCAGGTGCACTCTCGCCCCCGGGAAAACGTCTATGATTTCGGGGGCTTCACATGGAATGGACGGCGCGGATGCGGTGGGTCTTGCTCACCGCGCAAAGTGGGCCACAGCAGGCCGCATACAGGCTCACCACCATGCTGACGGTCAGCGCCACGAGTGCTGTGAGACTGAGTGCGG
>JBCBME010000032.1:0-13701 GCA_039822945.1 Pseudomonadota bacterium | reverse complement strand
CTGCTGCTTGGCGCATCTGAGATGCGTGAGGCGCTGCGGGACACCACGCCTTTGGCGACGGATCGGGTTCGAACTTTGCCGTGTCAGAAGTGTCAGACAATCCGCGCCTTTGTGCTTCTTGGCGGGCTTATGATCATTGCGATCTACCTTCAGCCGGTCTGGGCGCAAGCACTTGCCGCCCGGATGCCTGATCCGATCGCTATCGGGGTCGGGCTTTGCGTGGCGAGCTTTGTGGTCTTTCTCCTTCGCTTCGCTTTTGAGAGGCGCGCGCAAACGCGGGACGACCCTGGAAAGTTCGCGGGCAACGGACCGCAAGGAGTGGCGTTGGACGCCCCCAAACCCAACTAGACTTCGTGGCCACGGCCAAACCTACCGCGAAGAGCGTGCCGGAGCGACATTCCACTCCACGACCAAGACCTCTCGAATGACGGGCGGGAGCTCCAGCCCCTCGAGCTCCGCATTCACGGCGTCGCGGATGACGTCCGGAAGGGCGGCACGGAGCGTGATCAGATCGGGTGTGAGGTTGCCGGTGGCGTCGAGCTCTTCTGCCAAAAGGAGCGCGGCTTCAACGGTTGTGTTGGAGACATCGAACAACGTTGGTCCGAGCTTTTGGCGAAGCCGGAGCTCGTCGCGCCGGGTCATCACCGCCACGGTCGAGGCACGCAAGCGGCCCAAGTCTTGGGGCAGCGGAATATCGACGTCGCGAACGACGGGGACATAGACAACCTCGTCTCGCCCCCGCCCGGCCATGAGCTCATTTTTCTCTTCCCGCTCAAAGAAGGCGGGCGCGCTGCCGAGATCAGCGATGGAAAACAGGGCAAGACCCAACAGCCCCGGAAGACCGACGATCGGCACCAGAAAGAGCGCGGCGCTCATGAGGCGGGATCGCGTGTCGTTCTCCATGCCGAAGTGCAGCAATTTCGGTGCCAGCCTCTAAAGCCAGCCAAACCGGGACCGTTCTCTTTAGGTGAAGGCACACATCCAAAGCGGCCCGCCGCGGGAGTGCCAGCACATGCGTGAATGCCACTGGAGACCGCCCGATGCTCAACACTCTTGCGCAGTTCTACAAGGCGGCGCGGCCGCGGGATTTCGCACTCGTGAAAAAGCCGACCCGCCTGCAGGATCTGTCCCGTGTTGAGCAACACCTCCCTGAAATCATCGGTCGCGCGCTCGCGCGGAGCTGGATTGACCCGGCGTTTGCTTCTGCGCTGCTGAATGATCCAAAGGGGCTTTTGGCGGACTATGACGTATTCTTGCCGGGCAATGTGGCGCTCAGCATCGAGGGGCGTCAGGACGAGCGACCGCGCGTTGTGGTGTCTGAACGTGTGCCAGGGCAGCGTGCGCGGCGCCTCATGTATCTTCAGCTGGTGATGGTGGCTGGACGGTGACGCGCGGCGCGCCTTGGGCGGGAGTTATCCTGGCAGCGCTGCTTGCAGGGGCAGGCCACAGCGGGGGGCCAGCGGCTCAAGAGGACGTCTCTGAGCCCGACAGTCTCGCGGCGCGCGAAGCGGCGCGTTTTGAGGCCGCGCTCCAACATCTTCAAGCTGGTGAGGCAGCGCGCGCTGTGCACCTCTTCCGAACCCTGGCGGTCTCCGGTCACGGGGCCGCGCAGTTCAACTTGGCCATCCTTCACGCGCGGGGCGTGGGGGTGCCGCTCGACACGCTTGAGGCCAATTACTGGGCGTGGCGCGCCCGTTTGTTGGGGGAGGACCGAGCGGCAGCCCTCAGCACGGCCCTTCTGGCTGAGTTGCCGGTGGCGGCGCGCAACACGCTCGCGGACAGGCTTGGGCGCGACCTCGAGGCGCTCGCCGAGGCAGGCGTCTACGCGGCCTTCATGGCCCGGGGCCGGGTGGAGGCAGAAATCCGTTCGCCCGCGCGCCTGCCCGAGGCCGCAGAGTGGCTCATTATCGCATCAGCCTTTGAGGTGCCGCTCTCCCGCGATCTCCGGGATGGTCTCCTGCGTGAGTTGACCGACGCGCAGCGTCTGGGCGTCGAGGCCGCAGCGCGGGAGGCATTCCCCAACTGGTGCAGGCGGGTGCCGCCAGCCACCCGACCGGCAAGCTGCCATATCCCCGCGCGGGAATGGGACAGCTAGCGCCGCACCCGCCCAACTTTTCATGCGGTTCCGCCGCTTTCATCAGTTGGCGGAGGGCCCAGAACGATTGCCGCTGACGACGGTCGCGGCATTGGCTTCGCTGCCTCCTTTTCCTCATCATCCTTGTCGGCGGCAGCATCCGATGGCTTGAGCCGATCCCCCAGCATCTTCAGGCGCATGTTGAGGGCCTCGCGCCGCTCAGAACTGTTGTCTTGCTGGTCATAGACATCTTTCAAGACGGCTTCCCGATCATCCGGAGCCAACTCCTCAAGGCTCTTCATGGCGCGATCCATGCTGTCGGAGGCCTTCGCGGTTCCGCGTCCACGTATCTTGAATTTCGCCATCATTTTTCCTTCTGCGATCAATTGGCACCGAGCTTGCAAAGCCTCGGGGGAGGCCGCTCACAGCCTCGCCTGCAAACCTCGCGCCAACTGCGATGGGCGGCGGATCGAAAAAGGAGACATGCATGGAGACGACCTTTCGCAATCACATCGGCTACTTCGCGCAGGCGCTGTCATTGCGGCAGGAGCGCGGCGAAATGCTTGCGTCCAATATCGCGAATGCGGCCACTCCCGGCTTCAAGGCGCGCGACATCGACTTCCAGGCCTCATTTGCGGCGCGCACGGGGCAGGGGGCTATGGCCGCCAGTGACAAGCGTCACTTTACCCACGGCGCAGATCGGGTGCTGGGCCCCGGCTACCGGATGCAAGTGACGCCCTCGCTTGACGGAAACACCGTGGAGCTGGCCGTCGAGCAGATGGAATTCGCGGAGAATTCCCTGCGCTACCAGATGAGCCTCAACTTTCTGAACCGACGCATTGGAAGCGCCATGGGCGCCATGCGCGAGGAGTAAGCCATGAATGTGAATACTGTTTTTGACGTGGCCCGCCATGCCCTCTCGGCGCAGGTGGTGCGGCTCAACACCGTCTCGTCAAACATTGCAAACGCCACATCCGTGAGCACCACGGAGGCCGCAGCCTACAGGCCCATGCGCCCGGTCTTTGAGACCATCTACGCCCGTGGCGTCGGGCAGTCGGGCGTCTCGACGACCCGCGCGCGCGAGGTCGTCCAGCTCGACCGCGAACCCGATCCGTCGCCAAAGGCGTGGTGTCCCGCAGCGCCTCACGCATCTCAGATGCGCCAAGCAGCAGACCGCGCGTAGGTCGCTGAACGCTTCATCGTCGGCCCTTCGCGCACAGCCTGGTCTGTGAGCTGAGACGCCGTCGCGCGCAGTTCCCGCGCGGCGCTGCCTGCGAACGCTACAAAGCTTTTGCCAGAAGACTGCTCCAGTTCTCCTGCTTCCAAAGCGAAGCGCCTCCGCAGGTCAGCGCTCAAACGCATCACATCGGGCACGTCCCGTCGCATGGCCGCCTCAGTGAGCTCAGCAAGAACTCTTTCAAGGTGCGCAAGCCTCGCCCGCAGCTCCATTGCATCGACCACTCCTTGCGTCATGCGGATGCCCCCACTTCGGCCCCGATGGCCTCCCAGGCCTCTAGGATCTCGCTCATGGCGAAAACGGCCTCTTCAAGCCGGGCGTCGCCCTCGCCCTTCCACGCTTTCACCAAGTGGTGCCGCGTGAATTCGTAGAGCTGAAAGAGCTCGTTGGCGATGGTGCCACCCTTGTCGAAGTCGAGGCTCGATTGCAGGATGAAGATGGCCGTGAGCGCGCGATTGAGCACCTCTGGCGAGAATTCTAGCCCTTGCTCCTGCGCGGCGCGCAGCACCGAAAGCGCGCGAACCAGCTCCTTTAAGGTCGTGGCTACGATCTGGTGGGGATTGGTCGTTTCAACGGCCGCCGGTCGCGCCGTGTAGCGATATGCACCTTGCGCCAAGTTCATCGGATTTCCCCCTTTTTGGTCCTTCCCGGCTGAACGGCGGGGGGCGCAGGTCTTTTAGCTTTCGGCAGCCAAAGCGCCTGATCTTCGCTTGCAAGATGCGGGCCAAAGGGGGCGAGGAAGCCTGTTTTATCTCGTTTTTTTGAACCGCCCAGGAGTTTCTCTGCAATTTCTCTAAATCACGCGCGATCTCCCACTTTTCGGCCTTTTTGAAACGTTTCCTTAATCATGCCTACGCCAAAAGGACGAGGACGGGTGATGGCGTCGGGTGCGAAATCCGAGGCTGATTCCAGGAAAACTGAGGAGAGCTTCATGGCAGCCAGCACGTGTGTCGACATCGCAGTTTGCGCGGATGTGCCAGAGCTCGACGGTTTGGACGCGCTTCTGCGCGCGCAACGCCTCAGCTTCTCGACCGAAGACGCGGATATCACTGGCTGCCACACCCTCTTGGTGGGGGCAACTGAAACGCGCCAGGCAGACCTCATTGCGCGGGCAAAGCGCCTCGGGGCAAAGCGTATCGTGCAGGTGAGTGTCGGGGCATCCACCTCCTGGCAAACCCGCGAGGAGCTCGGCGGCCGTCTCATCCACATAGATATGCCTGCGATCGGCAAAGCGTCTCAGAGCGACGCGGACATCCCGACCGACAGCGCCCTTATGATGCTTGCTCAATTGCTGGCCGCCCCTTTCGGCGCTCTGATGGCTGCGGATCCAGCGAGCTCGGAGCTTATCGACCTCGCCCGCTGTGTTGCGAGCCACGATGTGTCGGTCTTCATCAACGGGCCCACGGGCAGCGGGAAAGAGGTGCTCTCGCGCTACATCCACGCCGCCTCCCCGCGCGCGGCAGCGCCGTTCATCGCGCTGAACTGTGCGGCAATCCCGGAGAACATGCTCGAGGCCATGCTCTTTGGGCACGAAAA
Source organism: Pseudomonadota bacterium (assembly GCA_039822945.1). Classification (GTDB taxonomy): domain Bacteria; phylum Pseudomonadota; class Alphaproteobacteria; order Rhodobacterales; family Rhodobacteraceae; genus Shimia_B. The sequence continues at coordinate 8,854 of JBCBME010000032.1, read as the reverse complement.
AGGGGCCTTCACTGGGGCGGCAGCTGCAAATCAGGGCCATGTGCGCGCCGCAGAAGGCGGCACGCTTCTGCTGGATGAAATCTCGGAGATGCCAATCGGTCTGCAGGCGAAGCTTCTGCGGGTCATTCAAGAAAAGGCAGTGACGCCTGTTGGATCTCAGGCTGAAATCTCCGTGGATGTCCGCCTAATCGCGACGTCCAACAGGGACATGGAGGCAGAGGTGGCCCGCGGCGCCTTTCGGGAAGATCTCTACTACCGTCTCAACGTTTTTCCGGTCGCGACGCTTGCCCTGGCTGAACGGCCTCGAGACATCGCCTCCCTCGCACAGGGGCTCTTGGCGCGCCATGCACAGGGCGCGGTGCCGCTTTTGTCGGCTGCGGCGATGGAGGCGCTGGCCGCACATGACTGGCCGGGCAATGTCCGCGAGCTCGAAAACGTGATGCAGCGCGCCCTCGTCTTGGCTCGTGGTCCTGAGATCGGCGCCGACGATATCGTGATTGCCCCACGCGCGGGACTAATGCGCGCCTTCCAGACGGTCGATGCCATGGCAGCGCCCGCGCGCGAGGCCGCGTGAGAGAGTCCCGATGTCGATCAACTCGCTTTCGACCTCCGCGACCGCGCTCCACGCCGCGATGCGTGCCGCGGCGCCAGCGCTGGATGCCGCGAGCGGCCCGCGCCAAGGCCCCGGTTTTTCGGATCGGGTCTCGGAAGCCCTCGAGAGCGTCAATGCGCAGCAGCAACGTGCCTCGCAGGCGGCCCGAGACTACGAGGCCGGGCATACAAACGATCTGGTGTCGGTGATGGTGGAGCAGCAGGTGTCTTCGCTCGGCTTCGAGATGACAAAACAAGTCCGCAACCGCGCGCTCACTGCCTACCGCGACATCATGAACATGCCTGTCTAGCCACGACCCGCACCCCAGAGAAACCCGCAATGAAACAGTTGCCTACAAGAGAGCCCCCGCAATATGGCCACGCCTAATTCGCTCCCTACAGCTGCGGACGATCGGTCCATGGGAGGCCGTGCGCGGTCCGTTTTGGCACGGGCGGACACTCTCGTGACGCAACCCGCGATCCGCAGGGCGTTGCCGGCAATGGCGATCGTTGCCGTGGCGATCCTCGGGCTTGCGGCATGGCTTCTTCTGTCACCGGCTGACCGTGCGCAAGTTCAACCGGGGCTGCCCATTGCAGAGAAAGGCCGCGCGCTTGAGGCCTTGTCAGCGGCGGGCTTTGACGCTCAGCTCGACCCGTCAACGGGGGCGCTCACGGTTCCGGCCGGTGACTTCTACCGTGCGCGCATGGTGCTTGCGGGCGAAGGGATGCCGTTGGGGGGCGGCGCGGCTGGTGGTGACGGGATGAGCGCCATCGAAGGCATGCCCATGGGCACGTCGCGCCAAGTGGAGGCCGCGCGCCTTCGCCGTATGCAGGAGCTCGACCTTGCTCGCACCATAACGGAACTGCGCCCGGTCCGCGCCGCCCGTGTGCATCTCGCCCTTCCTGAGCGCACCGCGTTTGTGCGCGACACGGAGCCGCCGCGCGCCTCTGTCGTCCTCGATCTCGCGCCGGGGCTGGCGCTCGATAGCGCACAAGTGCGGGCGATCGTCAGCATGGTGGCCGCCGCTGTCCCCGATATGCCGCGCGGCAACGTTTCGGTGGTCGACCAGCTGGGCACGCTCCTTACAGCCGAGGACTCAGACCCGCTTCAGGCGGAAGCGGACAGGCAGCTTGCGCATCAAAGACGCATGGAGCGTCTCTACCGTGACCGCGTCACCGCACTTTTGACGCCCATGGTGGGCGCGGGCAACGCGGCCGTCGAGATCACGCTCGATATGGATTTCACCCGGACCGAAGTGACGAGTGAAGAGTTCTCGCCAGACACGGCACTGCGCAGCGAGCAAACCTCCCAGCAAAGCGGCAGTGGCGCCCTTGCCGTCGGCATTCCAGGCGCCGTCAGTAATTTGCCGCCCCAGGAGACACAGCTCAACGCGGCAGACCCCGCCGGAGACGACGCAGGCGCCGATGGCCAAAACGCCGCCGAGGGTGAGGGAGACGGCGCAAACGCTACCGCAACGCCGCCGATCCCAACTCAGATGTCGCAATCCACGACGCGCAACTTCGAAGTCAGCCGTCGCGTCGAGACCCGCCAGCCTCAGGTGGCGCAGGTAACCAAGGTCTTTGCAGCAGTCTTGCTTCATGAAGTTCCAGCTGCTGCGGAGACGGCAGCTGAAGGATCGGAGAGCGCGCGTGACACCCTGCTGGCTGACGTAGAGGCATTGACCCGTTCCGCCATCGGTTTTGACGAGGCACGGGGCGATCTGGTGACGGTGGCAACGGCACCATTCGTGGAAATGGCTCCGATCACGACCGCGCCTGCATGGCATGAAGCGGCGTGGCTGCCTGACCTCGGACGCGCGATTGCCCAGCTGCTCGTTGTTGCGATCGTGATCCTCGGTGTGATCCGTCCGCTCATGGCGCGCATCCTGCCCGCCCCGGGTGCGATTGCGCAGGGCGACACCCCCTTTGCAGGAGCGGTGGAAGTGCAACGTGGCGAAAGCTTCTCAGCGCTCCGCCGCAGGATTGAGACCACGACCCCCTCCATCGAGGATCTCGACGGCGCGCTGACCTACGAGGAGAAAGTCGACGTCGTGCGTGAGCTTGCCGGAGCCGACACGAACCGCATTGCAGGCGTCTTCAAAGAGATGCTCAACACCCCGGACCAAAGCGCGCGATGACAACGGAGCTCACCACGACGGGCGCGCAAGACGGCGCCAAGCCGCTCGCCCCCATCGAGAAGGCGGCGATCATCATGATGGTGGTGGGCGAAGACACGGCCGCTCGTATCTTCACAACGCTGACCCCGAAAGAGGTGCAGGTTCTCGGAGAGGCCATGTACTCTGTGCAAGGCACCGAGCACGAGACCGTCAATGCGGTGCTTGATGAATTCCTGATGTCTGTTGGCGGCGAGAGCGGCCTGTCTATCGGCAAGGGCGCCTATGTCCGCAGCGTCCTCGACACAGCCTTCGGCACGCAAAAGGCGCAATCGGTGCTCTCGCGCATTGTGCCCAGCGATAGCGCGCGGCCCATTGATGTGCTCGACTGGATGGAACCCGAAGCCATTGTCGATCTGATCGCCGATGAGCATCCCCAGATCGCCGCACTCGCGATCGCCGCGCTGGAGTATTCGCGTGCGGCATCCGTCTTGTCGCTCCTCGACAGTGAGAGGCAGGCCGACCTCATCCACCGGATCGCCACGCTGAAGACCGTCCCGCCCGTTGCGCTGAGCGAGCTTGAGGACGTGATGCGTGCCAAGTTCAATACGTCGAACTCCATCCGCTCTGCGCAGTTTGGCGGCGTGCAGGCTGCCGCGCGCATCATCAACTTCACACAGGCCGAAACAGAGCAGAACATCCTTGAGCGCATCCGCAAGGACGATGAAGACCTCTCGCAGGAGCTCGAAGACAACCTCTTCGTCTTCGAATACCTCATCAGATCGGAAGACCGCTCTATCCAGACGGTGCTGCGGGAGGTGGAACCGGCGACCCTCGCGCTGGCGCTCAAGGGTGCCACGCCCAACCTCAACGAAAAGCTCCTTCGGTGCATATCGCAACGCGCGGCGTCCCGCGTCACCGACGAGATGGAGACAATGGGTCCTGTCCGCCTCAGCACCGTGCTGCGCGCCCAAAAGGAGATCATCGCCGTGGCCCGGAAGCTCGCCGAAGACGGCACCATCACGCTCGCCGGGCGCGGCGGCGAGAAAATGCTCTAAAGCTCTATGGATAGCGCAGAGACAAAGATCGTTTCGGACGCGGACCTCGCCGCCATCATCGACGGCAAGGCCACGCCGTTCGTGCGCAACGAGGAGCTCCAACGCGCGCGCAAGCAGCCCTCCTTCGAGGCTGGTCTCTTCAACCGGCAGGCCACGGCAAAACAACCCAGGGAGAGCCAAGCCGAGCCAGACCAACCCGAGACGGCACGCAGACCCGACCCGCCCAAAGGTGCGAAGCAGCGGGCCACACCCAAAAGCTTTTCACCTGACGCCCCGCCAATGCCGCTAGATATCGAGGCCGAAAAGCGCGCAGCCTTCGAGGCCGGGAAGGCCGAGGCGGAGCGCGCCCACGCCGCATTGCTTGAGGAAATACGCGCGAAGGCGATTCAGACAGCGCAATGGGAAGCTGACCAAAGCCTTTCATCCGCCGTGGATCCGCTTCGGGCCATTACCGCACGCCTCACCGAGGCCATGGCCGACGCTGAGGAAAAGCTGGCCCGCGTGCTTGAGGACACGGTTCACCAGATCGCAAGTGAGCGCGCTGGCATGGCCATCGACAGCTCACCACCCGCGTTCATGGCCCGCATTGCGCGCCTCGCGCGGGACCTCTCACAGGGCGGTACGGACAGTGGCGGTGCAGCCCGGGTCGGCCTCAACCCCGAAGACTTGCGAGCGATCACGCCCCATTTGGAGGACGGTAGCGCCACCGAGAAACCGGTTCATGGCGCGCTCTACTATGCGGATGAAACTCTCGCGCGAGGCGATGTCTCGCTCAGTTTCGGCGACGTCAGCAGCTCTGACCACCTGCTGCGCAATGCCCAATGACAACCTTTGTCGACGCCATGATGCGCCGCGCCACGCACCTCGCCGAAGGTGACCCCCCGCATATCAGCGCACGCGTCTTGCGGTTTGACGGCCTGATCGTCGAATGCGCAGCCTTCAGTGCGAGCCCGGGCACACGCTGCGCCATAGAGACCGAAGGCGGCCCGCACGTCACCGGGGAAGTCGTGGGGTTTGACCGGGGGCGCAACCTCCTCCTCCTTGATCAGCCGGGCGCGCGTATCGGGGCAAGCTGCCTGGTGCATCGCCTAAGCGGATCTCACGAAGCGGCAGTCGGTTCGGGCCTCTTGGGCCGCGTGATTGATGCCGACGGAGCCCCGCTCGACGCTCTGGCGCAGCCCGTTGCCAGCGAGCACAGGGCCCTGACAGGCACACGGCTCAATCCGCTAGAACGACAGCGCGTCACGGAACCTCTCGATGTCGGCGTGCGCCTCATCAATGCCGGGCTCACGATCGGGCGCGGCCAAAGACTTGGGATCGTGGCGGGCTCGGGCGTGGGCAAGTCCGTCCTGATCGAGATGATCGCGCGCTACACCGAGGCCGATGTCATCGTCGTGGGCTTAATCGGCGAGCGCGCGCGCGAGGTGGGCGACTTCACGGCACGCATCATGGAAGGGCCAGCGGGCGCACGCACCACGATCGTCGCCGTCCCCGCTGACAGATCCCCCCTCTTACGTCTGCGCGCAGCCCAAAGAACCCATGCCATCGCGGAGTATTTCCGCGATCAGGGACAGCAAGTCCTCCTCATCGTGGATAGTCTGACCCGTGTCGCCCATGCGCGACGCGAAGTGGGTTTGGCACTGGGCGAGCCGCCCACCGCCAAAGGCTACCCACCCTCAGCGCTTTCACTCATTCCCACGCTGCTGGAGCGCGCCGGACCCGGCCGGGCCGGTGAAGGCGCGATCACAGCGTTCTACACGATCCTCGCTGACGGGGATGACACACAAAACGACCCGGTGGTTGATACGGCCCGTGCGATCCTTGACGGCCACATCGTTCTCTCGCGGGCGCAAGCTCAGGCTGGCATTTTCCCCGCGATCGACCTGACCGCTTCCGTCAGCCGCGTGATGAAAGACATCGTCGGCAGCAATCAGGCGCTTGCGGCCGCAAAGCTGCGGCGCCTCATGGCAAGTTACACTGAAAACAGGGAGCTCATGCTCCTCGGGGCCTATGCTCCCGGGCAGGACACAATCCTCGATGAGGCCGTGGGCCTTTGGCCCTCAATCGAGGCCTTTGCCGCGCAGGCAAGCGAGATGCGTGCAAGCTTCAACGAGAGTGTTGAGGCCTTATTGGCTCTGACCGGGGCGCATGATGGTTGATCGACGGCTGCGTGCCCTCACAATCCTCGAACGAAAGGCTGCGAGCGACGCCGCGCGACAGGCGGCAAGTCTGCGCGGGCTGGCCGCGCGGGAGTTTTCAACCTTCGATAAGATCACACGGATCACGGAACTCATCGAAAGCGCTGCGCAGAGCGCGCCGGGTGAAACGAACAGGGGCAGCATCGAGGCAAGTCTCTTCCTAGCAAAGTCACTTGCGGAGCAGCGCACCGCCCTCACCGCCAGTTTGCAGGAGATCTCAGACGCACGCGAGACTGCGACACGCGAACTCGGCCATGCGGCGATCCAGGCGCAGATGTTTAAGGCAGAAGCAGAGTCTACGCGCCTCCGCGTCGCCGCACATCAAAGCACGCTTGCCGATGACATTCAAAGCGAGCAGAGCCGCGCTCTGGCAAAAATGAGCACCCGCCGCTCCTAGGCTGGCACCAAACTTGCAGCCGAAACCGTAACCACCTCGAGGACCGGATCCTACAAATGCAGGCCAACTTTCTTTTTTCCTCTCCGCCGTCACCGTCTGGGCAGCGCGCCGAGGTTGCACAAGCGGGCATGGAAGGCGGAGCGGAGGCCGGTGAGGGATCGTCCTTTGCTGCTTTGGTGGAGGCGATGGCCCCTATGGACGCGGACAAAGCTGCGACTTCTGCATCCGACGAAGGCGTTGATATCACTTCACAATCCGCGCAAGCTGTGCCGATCGCCGCTGCAGCCACGCCCGCGCTGAGCGGGCCAGGGACGGGTGCCAGCGCCGCTCCATTGGTTGGTCCACGGATGGCTGGCACTGCGCTTCCCGCAGCCACCTCTTCCACAGGTCTGCCCACTAACGTGTCGGCGGGTGACGGCGATACCTTGAGTGGCACGGCCCAAACCAGCGCGCGTCAACTCACGCAGGATGTCATGACAAGCGTGGAGCGCCCGACCCTCCTTGCCGATCAAGCGCCCCCGACCGGATTGCGCGCGGACGCGGCCCTGGCGGGCGGCGCATCGACGTCGAAACAGCCCAAGGCAAACCTTGTCCCAGCGTCCCATTCGGGCACGCAAGGCGCCCTGTCAGAACCTACGATCGAGGACGCGACACTCACCACAAAAGGGCTGGATGGGAGCGCCCCCGGCGAGCAGCTCAAGAGCCCCGCGACGGTTTCCGCGGCCCAAGCTCTCACCGCGCCCGAGGTTCAGGTCACGAACCTGCCGGATGCGCAGAGCGCACCATTGGCCCGGACCGAGGCACAAGGCGCACAGCCAGTTGGCGCCCAAGCCGCGCCGCCGCCAGCGACAAGCACCGTCCCAATGGATGCGCCCCTTTGGCCAGATGCCGTCGCCGATGACATTTCGCGCGCGCAACTCACCGAGGGCGAGGAACTGCGCCTGTCTCTTACACCGGAGCGCCTTGGCACGCTGCACATCCGTCTCAGCGTCGAGAACGGAGCGGCCCAAATTCAGATTGTGGCTGAAACGGCGGAGGCTGCACGTGCCCTTCAGGACGCACAGCCGCGCCTCGCAGACGCGCTCTCCCGTGTTGGCCTCGATCTTGGCACGCACACCGCGGATCTCGCCGGACAGTGGCGTGACGCCGGAACCGGGGCTTGGAGCGACGGCCAACATCAGGGCGACGCCGAGAGCCTGCCTCAAGGAGAGCGCAACAATGACGAGCAAGCACCTGAAATCATTCGGTTTACCGCGCAGCCTGAGCAACGCGTCGCCACCACATCCGACACCGCAACACGCATTGATCGCATCGCATAGGCCTCTCCATGACAGACGCATCCTTGCCTGAAGCCGAAACCCCGCGTCGCGGCGGCTTTTTGAAGAAAGCCCTCATGGCGCTCATCGCCATCGCCGTCCTGGGCGGTGGCGGCTTTGCCGGTGGCTACTTCTTTGCTCAACAGACGGTGGAGGAGGAACCCGAGAGCGACCTCATGAGCCTGATTGAAAGCACGGAGCGCAACACATTCGGGGGTCCTCAGCGCGTGCCACGGCCGACGCCCGACGATACGCTCTTTCAGACGAGTTACTACGAGTTCCCTGTACCGCTCACCACCAATCTGCGCGGCTCCCGCCGGTTTCTCCAAGTCGGCATTGGCGTGGCCACACAATACGACGAGGCCGTGGTGGAAAACGTGGAGCGGCACCAGCTCGCATTGCAGTCAGACATGTTGGCGGTCGCCAGCGGCTTCACCGAAGAAGAGGTGACCGGCCAGGCGGGGCGCGATGCACTATCAATGGCCCTGAAAGACGCGATGAATGCCCGCCTCGAAGACCTTGAAGGCTTTGGAGGCATCGAAGACGTCTTTTTCCCCTCTTTCGTAATGCAGTAGCCCCTTGGCGCAGACAGACACCAAGAGCGCAAGCAACAGCCTGTCGGGGGAGCTTGGCCCCGGGGGCCTCGACAGGCTTGTTGAGCTTGTAGGAAACGCCCCCGGCCCGAAGCCCTCGCAGGACGTCAAATCCTACCGTTTCGGGCGCGACAACCTCGCGGATCTGAGCGACTACAATGGGCTCGAGACGGTCAATGAGCGCTTTTGTCGTATGGCACGCGAGGATCTCTATTCCTTTCTGCGCATGCCCCCGAAGTTCACATTCGTGCAGCCAGGGGTCGAGACGTTCGGGGACTTTTGCCAAGGCCTTGACCCCTACCTGAGCCTTACGACGCTTCGCGTCGATGCCTTGCGCGCGAACTGCCTGATCGTACTGCGGCCTGAGTTCATCTCGCTCCTCACCAACGCGTATTTCGGGGGGGCACTTGAATACCAGTCCAGCGACAAACGCGAGTTCACGGCCAGCGAGACGCGGGTGCGCGATCTTTTCGTTGGAATGGCTGCAGGCACCCTCGGGCGCGCTTGGCATGACCTCCTAGAGGTCGATTTTGAGGTGCGCGCCCACGAAGATAACCTCCAATACGTCGCCTTCGTGGCGCCAAATG
>JBCBME010000031.1:0-13704 GCA_039822945.1 Pseudomonadota bacterium | reverse complement strand
CCCTGTCGTTCATGAGCGCCATCGCGTTGTGCGTGTGGTGAAAGCTCAGCCGGTATTCGGCGCCGTGGTAGTAGGGCCCACCTCCCATGACATCGATCCACATCGATGCCTGGGTCGCAATGTGATGGTTCAGGCCACCGACCCGTTCGAAGACCTCCACGAACCAGGGTTCATCCGCAAAGACACGCTCGTAGAAGCGGCTCACGATGCCCACGATCGGGTCCTGCCCGAGGACGGAGAACAATTGCCAGAATTGGATCGGTTTCGAGGGGTCGCTGGGCGCGGTCAAGGAAACCACGTCCGGCATGCGGTACGCTTCGGGTGGCAGAAGCTCCTTTTCGACCGCCGCCGCGATGTAGGCTTGTTGGATACGCTCACTCATGTAGCCGTGGCGCGTCGGATATTTGGGAAGGTCGACATGTGCCATTTTAGGATGTCCCTGAGATTGCTTTGGGGCGCGCGCGCCTGAGGGCCTTGCGGTATTTTGGAGGAAAGAGATGCTTTCCGGTCATCTGTCCCATCCCGTTCCTCGTTGCGTTTTTTCGATCTGCCCTCTAGCTAGAAAGGCAAGATCAAAACAACAAGTACGGTCATTTGGGATACTGTTATGGCGCCGCTCGAACCGGACGAAGACTGCCTGATCGAACCGCTGATTGGGGCGATATCGGGCAAATGGAAGCTGTTGATCATCTACTGGCTGGCCCAGGAGACCTCTCGGTTCAACCAGCTTCAGCGAAGCCTTGGCAACATCACGCACCGCACGCTGACAAGGCAGCTGAGCGAGCTTCAGGATGTTGGGATCGTCGCCCGCAAGGACTTCAAGACTATCCCGCCGCATGTGGAATACAGCCTGACTCCATTGGGGCAAAGCCTGATCCCGCTCCTACGGGCCATGCACGAGTGGGCGGCAGCGAATGCGGAGAAATTGTCCAATCCAAAGGGGTAGGGGGCCTCGTCTCGGCTCGGACGCTCCGCCTTCGAAACTCTGCGAAGCCGTGTGCTCTTTGCCGATGAATGTCGACCATGGTTCGGTCGGGTCACATCCAGCCCTCGCCGCGGGTCTCGGCGGTCTGTCCGAGTATCTCCAGCGAACCGCTCACTTGGTCCCGCGCGTGCGCTGTTGCGGTGAAACGCGGTCGCGCAGCGAGCTCATTCAGCCAGACGCTTGTCCTGACCCGCAGTTCCAAAAGGCGGCGCCCTTCTTCGATGTCCGTCAACAGCACCAGAATACAACCCGCTAATATCTCGCCGAGATGAGGCGCCGCCGGCAAAGATCTCATTCGCCGGGAACAGGCGCGTGGTCACTCCAGACGCTACGCCCCAAACTGAAGGGCAAGCCAGGTTTCCACGGCGTCGAGCGAGGGCTTCGCGGTTTGACCTTTCGGGCGGACAAACCAATAGACGTGGCTGGCATCGAGCGTGACCGCGAACGGCCTCACGAGCCGTCCCGATGCCACGTCGTCCTGCACGAGCAACGACCGACCAAGCGCCACGCCTTGACCGTCCACGGCCGCCTGAAGGATTGCGCCATCGTCCCCAAGACGCGGCCCGTCGGGCGGCGGGCGATCGCACCCTGCCGTTTCAAACCATGCGCGCCAATCCTCGGGGATGTCGCCGCACAGGAGGGTCGCTTCGTAGAGGTCGTCTGGCGTCTGCAGCCCGTGGTCCCGCGCGTATTGAGCAGAGCAGACGGGGGTGACCGTCTCCGTTCCAAGCTTGACCGCCTCGACCGCAGTCGAAGGCGCGGGACTGTAGCGGATCGCGGCGTCGACACCTTCGGCCGCGAAATCCACAAGGTGCCGGGACGCCGTAATCCGAAGGTCGATGGTCGGATGCGCCGCCATGAAATCACCGAGCCTCGGCGCGAACCAGCGCGTGGCCACTGACGGCAACATGGAAAGTGTGACGACCTGATCGGAACGCTGTGCATCAGCCACCGCAGCCCACACGTGACCAAGGGCGTCGCCCAGTTGACCGGCCAGCCGTTCACCCGCAGGTGTCACGCGCAACCGCGCCCCATGTCGCACGAAAAGAGCGACCCCGAGCACCGCCTCAAGATCGGAGACCTGGCGAGAGACACCGCTTTGCGTGATGCCGAGCTCTTGTCCTCCACGCGTGAAGCTGCCCCATCGGGCTGCAGCCTCGAACACCTGAAGGGCGCGCAAAGGTGGTCTTGCATGAGTGTGGCGCATGCCGGCCCTCTGGTTTTCTCATTTTGTCTGCAGCTTGCACGATCTTAGCATGACCGCAACTCAGAGCAAAGCTGGACCCATCATGGCAGACATGTCTTCAACACCCGCCAAGCCCTCTCACCTTCGGGCCTCCGTGCCGGATTTGCCGCTGGTGATCTGGATGGTTCTTTTGACCCTTGTGCTCGGCTTATCCTCAGGGATGGGCGCGCATGAGGTAGTTGCGGTTTTCAACACCGGTTTCGGGCGCGCTCTGGGAGAGTTTGCTCTGATCCTTCTTCCATCCTTCGCCTTGGCGGCGGCCCTGTCGCGGCGCAACATCGCGTCTGCCGCTGCAGGACGCACGGTCACGCTCGCGTCACCTGTTGCGGGCGCGGGCATGATTTGCCCCGACACGGCGTATGCAGCGCTCTCCCCGGCGGCGGGGCGCCACAAGATCGCCATGGCGTTCGGGGCCTACGCCGGGTTCAAGCTTCTCTATCCCGCCGGACCGCTGATCGTTGCCGCGGGTCTCGGCGTCGCGGGGGCCGCCCCGGCCATCCTGCTCCTTGTCGGCGTCCTGCTTACGCTGCCGGTCTGGGCGGCGGGTGCGATCTGGGGACGGCTCGCGACCAAGGGCGTGACCGGCCAGCCTGAGCCGGACCCGACCGCGAGCAATGGGCGTTTGCTGCTCGCCTTCGCGCCGTTCCTGGTGATGGCCAGCCTGCTCGTGGTGGGCGGATTTGTCGGCCCCACGGGGCATGGGGTGATTGATTTCCTCCTGCTGCCCAAAGGCGCGCTCATCGCCGCCGCCAGTCTTGCTCTTTTCCAGACCGCACCGACAGAGCGGCGCGCCTGTCTGGACAGCGCTGTGCGGCGGACCGGGTCCCTCCTTCTGGTCATCGGCGCGGCGAGCGCCTTCGGCGCGGTGTTAACGGGATTGGTCGCGCTGGATCGACTTTTGCCGAGCGGTGACGGCCTGCTCACCCTCATTGCGCTTTTTGCCCTTACTGTCCTTTTCAAGCTCGCTCAGGGGTCATCTATGGCCACCTTTGCCGCCGTCGCGCCCGTTGCGGCGCCAGTGGTGCTCGCGAGCGGCGTCAATGAGATCGCGGCCGTCTTTGCAATTTGCCTCGGCTCCTTCATCGCGATCCTACCCAACGACAGCTACTATTGGCTTGTCCGGCGGGACGCTCTCGCAGATGTGCAAAGCGAAGGGCGCGTCATCGCCATCCTCACAGGCGGTGCGGTGGTGCAGGCGGTGGTGGGAATGGCGCTTCTTCTGGCTGCCGTCGTTTTGTGGCCATGACTGACATCACGACGAGACCACCGGTACCCTCGGACGCGGCCGCCATCACCCGGATCGACGCGGACGGTCTGGCAACCGGCCACGCCACCTTCCGAGAGACACCGTATGACTGGGCGCGCTTCAGCGCAGCTTTCTGCACGGGCCGCGGCGTGTCACTCGTCGGCATCACCGATGGGGCCGTCACGGCATGGGCCGGTGTCAGCCCGACCTCAACCCGCCCGGTCTATCGCGGTGTGGGAGAGGTCTCGATCTACGTCGCGGCGGATCAGCAGGGCAGGGGGCTCGGCTGTCGCCTGCTCGAGGACCTGATGGGGCTGTCAGAAAGGGCTGGCTACTGGACGCTCGTCGCGCAGATCTTCCCAGAGAACGAGGCAAGCGTGTCTTTGCACACCGCGTTGGGCTTCACTGTGATCGGCACCAGACAGAAGTTGGGCAAAATGACCTATGGGCCCTTTGAAGGCCGCTGGCGAGATGTCGCCATGCTCGAAAGACGCAGCGAGGATGTGAGCTGACGTGTCAAAGCGGGGCGTCGCGCCCTCAGCACCGGAAACAGGGCACTGGTTTGCGACCTCGGAGCTCGCACAGCGTGCAATTTCCCATCGCACGAAAAGGCGGTCTTACCCGGCCAAGGATGCGATGGCTTGGCTCACGCCTTCCGCTTGGCTCAGGTCAACATGGCCGAAGCGACCTGCATCGTTGTCCCAATACGTGCCGGATGCGTCTGCAAAGTCCTCACTCAGAGAGAGGCGGCACAGGATGCTGGCCCCGATGTTCAGATCGTGCCCGGCGACCCCGAAGCCCTCCTTAACCATCTTGGACGCAAGCAGTGAGCCGGGATTGACAGCGATAAAGACCGGTCCGTCAGGATGGCTGGCGGCCATCTTCGCCGACCAGAGGGCGATCCCGCGCTTGCTCTGCGCATAGGCGCCCATGTCGTCCAGGCGTTTGTCTCCGGCCAATGCCGCCAGATCGACGGGGGCCTGAGCGGCGGACGACAGGTTGATGATGCGGCCGTTGCTCGGAATGATTGGCAGCAGGGCCTTGGTCAACACATGCGGGGCGAGTGTGTTCACGACGAACCGTACATCCTGACCGTTTGGCAGGGTCGGATGGGGCGTCTTGTAGACGCCGGCATTGTTGATGAGCACATCGATGCGGCTGTGGTTGGTGGAGACGGCCTCAGCGAGTTTCGAGGTCTCCTCCAACGACGACAGGTCAGCCTGATAGATGGCGACAGCCTCCCCAAGCTCCTTGGCGGCTGCCTCAAGCTTGGCCGTACTGCGGCCATGTAGCAGCACGTCATGCCCCATCTCGGCGAGTGTCTTTGCCGTCAAAAGGCCGATGCCATCGGTTGATCCGGTGATGAGAATGGTTTTCGTCATTGCGTCCTCTTGTGTGTCGGGAATTCTGGCAGGACCTCGGCGGCGAGGCGCGTCATGGTGTCTTCGATGTCGGCATGGTTGAACCGCAAGTTCAGCGCGACGTGGTTGATGCCGTGATCCCGCAAAGACCCGAGATACGCTTTCAAGAACGTCACGCCTGAGCGGAACCCGAGGTGGATAGGCGTCGGTTCCACATCATCTGCCGCGACGAGATCGACATAGAGGGACTGCATCACCGGCTTTGTCGGTGCACCGTCCGCGGCAGCGCGCGCGCGATAGTCTTTCACCACTTGAGACTGCGAGGCGATGTCCCGTGGATAGGTCATCCAGCCGTCTCCATGGGTCGCGACCCATTCCGGGCTTTGCTGCGAGCCCCCCGTGATGAGGATGGGGACGCGCCCACTTTCAGGCTTCGGCAACATGTCCATCGTGCCGTCCAAGGTGCCATGCGCGCCGGTGTAGGATGGGTAGTCAGCGGCCATGGCCCGGATGTAGTCCAGGCTCTCGCGGAACCGTGCCCCTCTCTCGGGAAAGGTCTTGCCCAGGGCCGGGTATTCCTCGGGGCGGTCGCCGGATGCCACACCCAGCAACAGACGACCACCGGACACTTGATCTGCCGATGCCGCCGCCTTCGCCACGTGAGCCGGATGGCGCAGGGGGAGGATGATGCTGGCCACGCCGAGCGCGATATCGCGCGTCACACCTGACATGAGGCCAAGGTAGACAAACGGATCAAACGTCTGGCCTGCATCGCCGAACGTGGGCACGTTAAACGGCACATCCCGAACCCACAGGGCGGCAAAGCCGAGAGTGTCTGCCATCTGCGCGCGCTCTATATGGCGGCTCATGTCCGGCACCGGATTGCCATGGTGCGCATCCAGGGGAACGACCAAACCAATGCTCAAGTCACCGGGTCGGAACACGGTATTGTAGGCCCGGTTCAACGACGGGAATGTCATTTGGGGGGCGGCGTCTGGCCTCACCTTTGCATCGACCATGTCAGTTACCCTTGCGCAGAAATGGGCTCGACCTGCCGCTTGCTGGCATAGATGCGGCGCTTGCTAGTGGCCGTGCTGGTCATTTCTATCGTCCTTTCTGCGGCAGCCCGAATGCGGCGCGCCAGATCAAGATTGGCACCTCAGGCCAGGTCGTCTTTGCCTTCGATCACAAAGTGGTAGCTTTCCGATCCGGCGGTTCTGGCCTCGAGATGCGGTCCATACTCCGGATCCTTCATGAAGTTCATCGCCGCCTCTTTCGAGGGCCACTCCAGGATGATCCGTAAAGCCGCAGCTTGCCCGCCGCCCTCCACCTGTTCGTGTGATGCCGTGCGCGCGAGATACCTGCCACCATGCTTTGCAACGAGCTTGTTGGCCGTCGGCAGATAGTCAGGAATCCAGTCGTCGCTGGAGGGCGTGACGGCGAGAACGGAATAGTAGGCCATGGATGATCCCCTGATCGGTGTGTCTGTCCCCAGAGATATGCGGAATTGCAAAATCGGAATAAAGCGGGTCATATCTGAAATGAATATTCCGGTTTTGGATATAATGATGGAAACAGATACGCTGCGCCTCTTTGTGTTGGCTGCCGACAAACTCAACATCAGCGCCGCCGGGCGCGAGCTTGGCCTGGCGCCCTCGGTGGCAAGTGCCTGGATGAGCAAACTGGAGAAGAGCGTCGGCGCCGACCTGCTGCACCGGTCCACCAGAAAAGTCGCACTCTCGACGGAGGGGCTGGAGTTTCTGCCCTATGCCAGAGACATCATTGCCCGTGAGGATGCCGCCAGGGCCGCACTTGGCCAGGGGGAGGCACGGGTATCCGGCACTTTGCGGTTCACGGCTCCGAGCACGTTTGCGCAGCTCTACATCGCGCCCATTCTGCCGCACTTCACGATAGATCACCCAGATCTGCGCTTGGACCTGCGGCTCTCAGACAAGCAATTCGACCTCATCGATGCCAGTTTTGATCTGGCGCTCCGGAATGCGGTTCTCGAGGATTCAAGCCTGCGGGGCCGAAAGCTGGCTGATGACACGCGCATCCTCTGCGCGTCGCCGGGATACCTGAGTGCGCACGGACGGCCAGAGACACCTCAGGATCTCAAAGACCACCACATGGTGGCCTTTGGCGATGTCAGACCCCAGAGCCTCGTCGCGGACGACGGGACGCGTGCCGCGTTCGACCCGACCCGCGGCCACTGCAATCTGATCGTTGATGATGGTCACAGTCACAAGGTAGCCACGCTGGCGGGGGCAGGCATCGCCCAGCATTCCCTCTGGAGCGTTTATGAAGAGCTCGCCTCTGGTCGTCTGGTCCGCGTTCTTCCCGACTACACGTCTTTGACGCACACGGCCCTATGGCTGATCTATCCGCAAACGAATGTTCTCTCTGCGAAGGTGCGGGTGTTCATGGACTTTCTTCTCGACCGCATCGGGAGGAAGCCAGCATGGCAGGCGCATGGTCTGTGACGGGGGGCTTGCCGGAAGGGAAGCTACGCACGCACCGCCCACCAAACTGGCCTCTGAGCCTTCGGGCGTGACCGCTGGACATCACGTCATTCCCCAACACGCGGTGCCCGCTCGTCCGCACTGAGCGTCAATCGCTCTGCGGGCCCAGGCCCTCCAACAGCACAAGTGAGCGGGACGTCGGCCCGTTCAGCCCCAGCTCTCATCATCGGGATGACACAACCCTTGTTCCGCGAGGAACCGCACAAAGAGCAGCGTCAGGCTTTCGCGGCGCGACTTGTCGGGCCAAACGGCATAGATGCCGAGGTCGCGCAAGCTCCAGTCCGGCAAAAGCTCGACAAGCTCGCCCCGCGCGATCCCACGCTCCGCCAAGAACGACGGCAGAATGGTCACCCCCATGTTCTGAAGCGCAAAGTAGTAAACAGAATCTATGCTATCGACTTCGATCTGCGCGTTACCGGTCACCGTTTCAACGGTCCCGTCGAGCGCGGTGAACTCGGTCGTGTCCGCGCGGTGTTGGTAGCGGATCCAATCCCAGTCCTCCAGATCCGCGGGCCGTTCGGCCTTGGGTCTGCGGGCGGCGTAGTCGACCCCGCATACCAGCTTGCGGGTGCCCTCGGCCAGCTTGCGCGACATCATTGAACTGTCGTCAAGCCAGCCCACCCGGATGTTGAGATCAAAGCCTGACTCAATGAGGCCCAGCCGGTGGTCCGAATACGCGATCGAGAACGCGACGTTGGGGTGCAGCTTTGCAAAATCCGCGACGGCCTTGGACAACGGGCCCGAGGTCAGGAAGGCCGGCAGCGAAATCCGGAGCGCGCCGACCGGTTCAAGCGAAAGCGCGTTCAGCTCATTCAACCCGGCCTCGGCGCTGCGCAGCATCTGGGTGACGTGCGCGTAGAAAATGCGCCCCTCGTTCGTCACGGAGACCTGGCGGGTCGTCCGGTAAAGCAGGGTCGTCCCGAGATAAGCCTCCAGGTCTGAGACGGTTTCGCTGATGCGGGACGGGGCCAGCCCCAGCGCCTTTGCCGCGCCCCGAAACGACCCCTCATCGACGACGTGTGCAAAGACGGCCATCTGGCGCAGGTGCTCAATCATTGTTCGGCCTGACAGAATTATAACATCCGTAATCGGCGAATACTCAAAACAGTTGGCCGCGACTAGCCTCCGTTCAAGATCTCGGAGACCCCGCCCATGACAAGCTACACCCGCTTTGACACCCCAAACGCCGCTCGCTTCCTCACCAAGCTCTGCGAGCATTTCGGCCGCAAGGTGGAGGCCCAGGAAACCGGTGGGGCAGGTTGGGTGCAGTTCCCCTTCGGCCGCTGCGAAATGAAAGCGGCCTCGGATCATCTGGAGTTTCGCGCGTCCGCACCGAGTGCCGAGGGTTTGGCCATGGTCGTGCAGGTCGTGACCAGCCATCTGGAGCGCTACGCGTTTCGCGAGAACCCCTTGCTCGACTGGTCGACGGCGCCCGAGTGACGCCCGTTCCCCCACCAAACCCCGCCAAAAAGGAGATCACCCTGTGGATCGAAGACGTCTTCTTCAAACATCCGTCGCCTCTGCGTTGGCGATCAGTCTTGCACAAAAGGTAGGAGCACAAGACATGGACGACACAACCCAAGCATCCTTTGACACGGTCATGGCCTTCATGGGCGCGATGGCCGAAGGGCCTGACGCGATGTCGCCCCTGATGGCGGATGACATGGTTTGGCACAATGAGGGTGACGCGAGCCTGCCCTGGATCGGCGAGAGCCGAGGCAAAGACGCGATCTTTGAATTTCTGGGGGTTTTTGGCGCCAACCTGCAGACGACCCGGTGGGAAAACACCGATGCTTTCGCGTCGGGTGACACCGTGGCGGTCTTCGGCGTCATGAACGGCATCACCCCCCATTCGGGCCAGGAGATCGGTGATTTCTCCTTCGCGCTGCGCGCCAAGGTCCGCGATGGCCAGGTCGTGCTTTGGCACTGGTTCGAAGACAGCTTCGCCGTCAGCCAAGCCTACCACGGACGCACGTAGCCCAACCTCTCATTCGATCAGGAGACACTCCCATGACGACGCAACTCAATCGACGTGCGCTGCTGCAAGGTGCCGCCTTCACAGCAGGTGCCGTGGCACTGATCCGCGGCGGATTTACCCCGACACCGGCCCACGCCCAGGGAGAGATGCCTGCAGGAACAATCTTTTCCTTCAAGAAGGCGGGCGCGACGTTCCACACCTATGTCTCGCCAGCGCAGGCGGTGAACGTGACCTCCCACGTGATCGAACTGGGGGATCAGCTTTTGCTAGTGGATGCCACCTTCATGCCGGGGACCGCAGCGGAGGTGGCCGCGCTTGTCGCGAGCGCCTGTAAGCCTGTTCATACGGCCTATGTCAGCCACGAGCATCCCGATCACTGGGGGGGCGTGTCGGCGATGGACGGTGTGGCCTTCAAGACCTTGCCTGACATCCGCGACGCGGTGCGGGCCGAGGCGGCGGGGGGCGACATGCCGGAACCCACCTCGCTCTTGGAAGGAGAGGACCTTGCACTTGGAATGACCGAGATCGGCGGCGTTCCGGTGGAGTTCCGCCGCTACGAGAACGCCGAGGCCCCCGCAGCCATCGTCGCGGTGCTGCCGGAGCAGAAGGTCGCCGTGGTGCAGGACCTTGTCTACAATGGCGTCTACTTCGCCCCGGGCGTGGATCGCGTGAACTGGATCTCGATCCTCGAAGAGCTGCGTGCCGACCCAGCCTGCGAGACGCTTCTGGTGGGCCATGGTTTGCCCACCACCCGAGGCGAGCTCGACACGGCCATCACCTATTTGCAGACCCTCGACGCAGCCTGGCAGGCGGCAAGCACGCCCGAAGAGGTCAGCGCGGCCATGATGGCGGCCTTTCCGGGATATGACGGTGCTTTCTTGCTGAGCCTCATTCCGGAATACTGGGACAAGTAACGAAAGCGACGTGCGGCCCGGGCAGACCTGGGCCGCACGCATTTGCATTCATTTCCAAGGAAAAGACCCATGGGCAAAGGACTTCAGAACGTTCACCGCATCTACCTGGAGGGGATCGCAGGCGGCAATGCGCGCGCAGCGGTTCACGCCTATACCGGCCATCGCTACACACAGCACTCCACGGGCGTCGGCGACGGCGCGGAAGGGTTTTTGAGCTTTTTCGAGCCCTTCGTGGAGCGCAATCCAAAGCGCGACATCAGGATCGTCCGGAGCTTTGAAGATGGGCCGTGGGTTTTCTGCAATGCGTATCAGTCCTTGAACGATGGCGCGGCAGAGTGGGTCACGATGGACATGTTCTACACCGACCCCGATGGCCTCATACTCGAACATTGGGACACCATCGCTGCGTATGAGCCAAAAGGCGCGTCGGGGGCGGATATGGTGGGTGGCGCCTTAGACGTCGATTTGTCGGTCGACGTAGAGGTCAGCAAAACGATCGTTCGCGAGTACACCAAGCAGGTGCTGCAGGAGCGCAACCACGACAAGGTGGCGG
Organism: Pseudomonadota bacterium; assembly: GCA_039822945.1. Taxonomy (GTDB): domain Bacteria; phylum Pseudomonadota; class Alphaproteobacteria; order Rhodobacterales; family Rhodobacteraceae; genus Shimia_B. Next base: position 2,899 of record JBCBME010000031.1, on the reverse strand, counting down.
AGTTTGTGTCCGCTGACATCATCCAGCACGCGGTGCCCATCGGTGCCGGTCTGGACGGGCTGTCGACGTGGCTCTCCTCCGACGCGGCGGGGTCCTACGACATGCTCTTCCACCTCATGGGGCAAGGTGACTTCGCGCTGACCTACGGGAAGCGCCATGCGCACGGCAAAGACCTTGCCGTCTTTGACCTTTACCGCGTTGCAGGTGGCAAAATCGTCGAACACTGGATGAATGAGGAGGAGATCGGCCCGCGGGAGACCTGGGGCAACTCCGGTAAATTCTAGGGCGCGGAAGCGCAGGAAACCGCTGTCACGGTTCGCCATGCGCAGGATGCGGCAGGACGCAAGGATTGCGTCCGCAAAGCCCTAGATCCTGCAAAGAGATGTCTGGCGGAGAGACAGGGATTCGAACCCTGGGACCCCGTGAAGGGTCAACGGTTTTCGAGACCGCCCCGTTCGACCACTCCGGCACCTCTCCGCGCGCGTCGCATCGACGTGGGCGCGAGATACACACGACATCGTCAGTGGGCAAGCGCCGATCTGGCATGTTTTGCGTTTGATTAGACCCCATACTGACATACCGTCTCCTCAACAAAACGAGGAGAGCAACATGAGCTTCATGCGCCACATATTCGCGGGCATCGCCAGCCTGTGCCTGATGGCTGCGCCCGCGCTGGCTGCCGATCGCGCCAAGATCGCGGCCTTTATGGAAATCACAGGCTTTGACGTGGCGCTTGACTCGCTGCGCCTTTCGGCGGCCCAGGCCCCGATGATGCTCGGCCTCTCAGAAGATAATTTCGGGGAGGATTGGACCCGTCTCGCCGACGAGATCTTTGCCAGTGAGGGGCTGCGCTCGGACGCGCTCGATATTCTCGAGCAGACGATGGATGACGAGATGCTCAACCACGCGGCCGCCTTTTATGCCTCCGAACTCGGGCAGCGGCTGGTGGAGGCCGAAAACGCCTCGCACATGGATGACAGCGAGGACAGTGACACGCTCGGTGAAGAGCTCGCCGCACAGCTCATTGAAGACGGCTCGCCCAAGATCGAGCATTTCCGCAATATGTCTTCCGCCATCGGCTCCATCGAGAACTCGATCCGTTCGATCACCGAGGTGCAGGTGCGCTTTCTGATGGCCGCGCAGGGTGCGGGTCTGACGGAGTCGGACTGGGACGCAGATGAGCTGCGCGCTGTGCTTTTGTCCCGCGCCGAAGAGATGGAGCAAGCGATGATCATCGGCTCCGTCACGGGGGCAGCCTTCACCTACCGCGACTTCACCGATGATGAGATGAAGGCCTATCTCGATGCGCTGCGCGAGCCGCTCATGCAGCGGGTCTACGAGCTCATGAACGCGGTGCAGTTCAAGCTGCAGGCCGACCGGTTCGAGATCCTCGCCGCGCGCATGGTCGACCTTTATCCCCAGCAGGACATCTGATGCGCGCGCTTGTCCTTGCCGCCCTCAGCCTGCCTCTGAGCCTTGCGGCCTCGCTGGCGAGCGCAGATGCGTTTGACCGGCTGCTTACGGCGCTCAAGATCGATGAGGTCGTCGACATCCTTATCGAGGAAGGCACCGCATCGGGCCTCTCGCTGGAAGACAGCATGTTTCCCGGGCGCGGTGGCCCGGCTTGGGAGGCAGAGATCGCCCGCATCTACGATGCTGAGGCCCATGCCGCGCTGATCCGGAGCGAGATGGACACGCGCCTCGAGGGCACAGACCTCGCCCCGCTCGTGGACTTTCTGGAAAGCGAGACAGGGGCGCAGATCATGGCGCTCGAAGTGTCAGCGCGCCGGGCGTTCATCGACCCGGAAATGGAAACCATCGCCAGCGAGCTCTTCGCCGGTGCCGAAGAGGAAACGCCAGAGCTCCACGCGCAAGTGATGGAATTCACCGAGGTCAACGATCTCGTCGGCCAGAACGTGAAAGGCGCGTTCCGCTCGAATGCGGCCTTCGCGCTGGGCGCACACGAGGCGGGCGCGTTTCCGGGTGCAACCGTCGATCAGGTGATCGCGCGGCTCTGGGCGGGGGACGAGGCCGTGGAGGCGGATGTGAGCGACTGGCTCTACGCCTATCTCATGACGGCCTACAAACCGCTGCCGCCCGAGGATCTCGAGGCCTATATCGCGCTCTCGCGCAGCGATGAGGGGCAGGCGCTGAACCAGGCGATCATGGGCAGCTTCGACAGGCTCTTTAGCAAGATCTCCTACGATCTGGGTTCTGCCGCGGGCCGCTTCATGGCGCAGCAGGATTTGTGAGCCCACGATTTGTGAACCTGGGCGCTTGACTTGCGCGGGTTCTGGCGCGATACGGCAGCCCTCGGCGCGGGGTGACCCGCGCTTTTCGATTTTGACGCCCTGATTGGGGCGCGCAGTCCGAGGCGGCACATGCCACAAACACCGGGCAACCGGGGCCAAAGCGACGCGGAAGAAAAGGGAAAAACGCAATGTTTGCGGTTATGAAAACCGGTGGCAAGCAATACCGGGTCTCTGCGGGCGACGTGCTCCGCGTGGAAAAGCTTGCAGCAGACGCGGGCGAGACCGTGCAATTCAACGACATCCTGATGGTGGGCTCCAAGGTGGGCACGCCGCTTGTGGAGGATGCGGGCGTGCAAGCGACCGTGATCGACCAGATCAAGGGTGAGAAGGTTATCAACTTCGTCCGCCGCCGCCGGAAGCACTCCTCCAAGCGCACCGTGGGCCACCGCCAGCAGCTGACGCTGGTGCGGGTCACCGAGATCCTGGAGAAGGGCGCCGCGAAATCGGGCGTGAAGGCCGCCGTGGGTGGCGCAGGCTTTGCCGCTGCTGTTGCCGCTGCACCCGCCGCCACGCAAGCCGCGGCTCCCAAGGCTGAAAAGCCCAAGGCCGAGACGAAAGCTGACACGGCTGAGGCCGCTCCCGCCGCC
>JBCBME010000030.1:0-14031 GCA_039822945.1 Pseudomonadota bacterium | reverse complement strand
GCTGCCTGCAAAAGGGCTGATATTGCCTAACAGCTTCGAATGACGGACCCTCCTGGTAACGACCGGGAGGGTTTTTTTGATGCGTGGGCTTGTTGTTCTTTTTCTCCTGCCGGGCATGGCAGCAGCCGAGATTGTGGAGCTGTCCTTCCCGGTAAGTGCGGCGGAAGTCTTTCCCCAGGGGGCGCGGCTTACGGCGGAAGCCACGGTGACGCTGCCTGCTGGGGATCATGAAATCGTCGTGCTCGTCCCGCCGTCATACCTCGGCGATGGTTTTCGGCCCGAGGTGCGGGGGGCGGCTCTGAGATACACTCTTGTGGGTGACAATACCGAGTACGACGCGGAGATCTTTGACACGCCCGCCCAGGCCGCAGCGCGGGAGGCCCTTCGTACTGCGCGCGCTGGCGTGCAGGATGCGGAACGAGAGCTTGCGGCGCTGACGGTGCAGATCGATGCGCTTGAGGCTGCTGCCGATGTGCTCCGCTCCGTGCGGGGCGGTGACACCTTGCCCTCGCCGGTAGAACTCGCGCAGGTTGCCGGGCTCATCAGCACGGAGCTCGTTGCTCTCGCAGAGGAGACCGCCGCGCTTGAGGCGGAGTTGCCGCCCCTGATCCGGGCCGTGGAGACCGCAGACGCTGTTTTGGAGCGTGCGGCGGCCAGACTTGCGGCGCTGGGCGCACCTGAGGGGCGGAATTGGCCTCTCGCAACGCTCGGCGTTCGCCTTCAGGACGCTGGCGAGGTGACCGTTTCGCACGTCTTCACTGATCCCGGCGCGGGGTGGTCTGTGTCCTATGATGCGGCCCTCTCGGACGCGCTTGTGACGCTCGACCGCGTCGTGGAGATCCGCCACGGGGCGGGCGTGGCGTGGGTGGACGCCGATGTCACGCTGTCGACTGCGGTGCCGTCGGGCGCGATGGAGGCACAGCCTGTCTTTCGCGATGTCGCGCGGATCGGGGAGGAGGGGCCCGTGCTGCGCTCTGAACGCATGGATCTGGGCGGCGCCGTGGCGGAGGTTGCTGCTGCGCCGCTCTTTGCGATGGCTGAGACGGACGGGCCTGTTGTGTCCTACCGGCTGGCGGAGCCCGTCACGGTGCTCCTTGATGGGCAGGTGAGCGTTGCGTTGCCGCCTGTTGCCTTCGCGGCTGAGCGTTACCTGGCAGCGGCACCGCGCTTTGACAGCACCGCCTTTCACATGGCCGAGATTACCAACGCCACGGGGGAGCCGATCCTGCCGGGGCCTGTGCGGCTTTCCCGCGATGGCGGGTTTGTTGGCGAGAGCTTCCTTCCGGCCATCGCCGCGGGTGCGCAGGCGCGGCTTGGGTTCGGCCCGGAGCCTGATGTCGCGCTGACGCTGAGCTTTTTTGATCAGCAGGAGGGCGATCGCGGCATCATCCGGGGGCGGCAGACCCGCAATGACGCCTTGCGTGTGACGGCGGAGAACCTCGGCGAAACAGAGCGCGAGGTGCGCCTGCGCTACGCGGTGCCGACCTCGCAGCAAGAAGACCTCGAGATCGATGTCGAGACATCGCCGCAGCCTACGGAGGAGAACGTGGATGACCTCCTCGGCGTTCTGGAGTGGCAGCTGACGCTTGCGCCGACATCGGCCCAGACAATCGCGCTTGATTTTGATCTCAGCTGGCCAGAAGGGCAGACGCTTTTATGGAGGCCGTGATCGGGTGGCCCAAGAAAGCAAGAACCGCGCCGGGCTTTTGCCTCTTGCGCGGTTCTTGATCGTTCACGTCCAAGGGCGCGGACCCTTGATGTTGGCTACAAAAGTATACTTAGCACGACTTGCGCAGATGTCAGAATCTTTCTGCACGAAGGACTTCGGAATCTGTCACGCAGACGACACCTATCTGTTTTTCCACAACGGCGAAGGCCGCTTCGAGAAGCTCATCGAGGCGCTCGGGCCGGATGATGCAGACAAATTGCACCATGCCAGAGCGGCCCACCTGACCCTCACGGCTCCACGCGCCAGAGCGTCCTGAGCCGCCGAGAACGGGGAGGATCGTGTAGCCCGTGATCCCCGCATCTTCGAGCGCCTTCCTCAGGCGGCGTTCCATGACGGCTTCGATGGTGATGTCGACGCGCTTGGCGGGATGGGTCTGCATGTCAGCCTCCGATGACGGTATTGGCGACCGCGAGGTAAAGCGGGATGCCCACGATGAGGTTAAACGGGAAGGTGATGCCGAGCGAGAGCGTCAGGTAGATCGCGGGCTTTGCCTCCGGCAGGGCCACACGCATGGCCGCTGGCACCGCGATGTAGGAGGCTGAGGCCGACAGCACCATCAGGAGTAGCACGCCGCCGGTGCTCAGCCCGATGAGCGCACCCGACAGAAGGCCGAGGCCCGCGCCCACCATGGGCATCACGATGCCGAAGGCCACGGTGCCAAGCCCGATCTCGCCCCGGCTTTCGCGGAGCCCGCGTCCCGCAATGAGGCCCATATCCAAGAGAAAGAGGCACAAAACCCCCTGGAACGGCGCGACAATAAAGCTCGCAATGAGATCGAGGCCCTCTGTCCCTGTGGCAAGGCCGATGAAGAAGGATCCCACGAGCAGAACGATCGAGCCGTTGAAGAGGATCTCGCGGAGGAGGCCTGCATCCATCCGCTCCCCCCCACCCGTGCGGGAGGCAAGCCAGAGCGCCGACAGGATCGCGGGGGCTTCCATGATGGCTGCCGTGGCGACCATGTAGCCCTCTGATGCGATGCCCGCGCTCGACAAGACCGAGGAGCCCGCCACGAAGGTGACGATGGAAATCGAGCCATAATGCCCCGCCACGGCCGCGGCGTTTAGCGTATCGAGCTGCGTCATCACGCGCAAAAGGGCGAAGGCCACGAAGGGGATGAGGCCCGACAAGAGGAAGCCCGCTGCCAGCGTGGCAAGGAGCTGGGCATCCACGCCGTTTTCCGCAACCGCCACCCCGCCTTTGAACCCGATCGAAAAGAGCAGGTAGATCGACATCCCCTTGGCGACGGCCTCTGGAATGCTGAGGTCCGACCGGGCGAGGGCCGCAAAGAGACCAAGCGCAAAGCTAAGGATGATGGGGGACAGGAGATTGGCGGCAGCAAGCTCAAACATGGCAGGCGCTGTAGCGGTGCTCTGGCACGGCGTCCAGATGCTCGGATGAATCCATGGCCCGCGGCCTCAGCCTGTAACCGACCGAAAGCAGCGAATGCATCAAATGCCCAGAAAAGGTGCCCCGCCCGGTAACTTTTCATAAATGATCTGGGCTTCATACCTTTACCTGTCGTGGGGGCGGCACGAGCCGAAGGGTGAGATAGATGAACAATGTAGTGGTCCTCGCGCATGACGAGGGCGTGGTGATTGATGCCACGGCCTTCCGTATGCTCCGCAATCAGTTGGGTGAAGCGGGCGCAAATACGGTGGTGAGCCGCGCGATGGAAGAAATCGCAAGCCGCCTCTCGCTGATCGAGCGCAGCTACTATGAGGATGACCGGGACGCGCTCTGGCGTGCGGCTGAGAGCCTGTCGAGCAGTGCAGAGCAGGTGGGCGCAGTGTCGCTGACAGCCGCGTCCGAGGCCATTGCAGAATGTGCACGTGTCCCCGATCCCGTGGCTCTCGCTGCCGTTGTGGGCCGCCTTTTGCGGCTGGGAGATCGCTCCCTTTCGGCTGTCTGGGACATGCCACAATCCTCAACCTACTGACCTGACACGTGCATTTGCCGTGACGCCGCTGGCCAAAGGGGGCCTGCGGGTCTAGGGTTCTGCGACACCCCAGACCTGTGAGGCCCCGCCATGCCCTTGTCCTTCGCTCGCCCGGTGCCGGAGGCCATACCGCTGGCGCTTGTGGATCCGGACAGCTTCGAGAGTTGGGTCAACGCCTTGCCTGCCGAGCAGGGCGCGTGGGTGGCGGCCAATGGCTTTACCGGGCAGTTGGGTCAAACCTTGGCTCTGCCAGGGACAAACGGGCCCGCGAGCGCCGCAATTGGCATCGGTTCGCCAGCGGCGCGGACGCGGAAACGGGACGGAGCTCTGGCGGGCATCGGATCGCTGCCGGCGGGGAGCTATCACATCTCGGGCGCTCCGGAGGGGTTCGATCTTTCGGCCTTTTGCCTCGGCTGGCTCCTCGCGGGCTATCGCTTTGACCGCTATGCGCAAAAGGCGGCCCTCGACGCCCAGCTCGTGTGCCCGACTGATCTTGATGCCGCGCAGATCGAGGCGATTGCCGCGGGTGAGGCGCTGACACGGGATCTCATCAACACGCCTGCCTCTGACATGGGCCCCGATGAGCTCGAAGAAGCCGCGCGAGCCCTTGCGGGATCCTTTGGGGCGGAGATTTCTGTCACGACGGATGCCGACCTCCTCAAAGACAACTTCCCGATGATCCATGCCGTCGGTCGTGCCTCGGTCCGCCGGCCGCGCCTGATCGACATGCGATGGGGCGATAGCGGCCCGACCCTGACGCTCGTTGGCAAGGGGGTGTGCTTTGATACTGGCGGGCTCAATATTAAGCCCGGCGGGTCCATGGGCCTGATGAAAAAGGACATGGGGGGTGCGGCCACGGTGCTCGGCCTCGCGCAAATGATCATGGCCACCGGGCTGCCCTTGCAGCTGCGCGTCCTGATCCCTGCCGTCGAAAACGCAATCGATGGTTCGGCGTTTCGCCCGCAAGACATCCTGACGAGCCGCAAGGGCCTGACCGTCGAGATCAACAATACCGACGCCGAGGGGCGCCTTGTCCTCGCAGATGCGCTCACGCTGGCAGAGGAAAGCGCGCCCGACCTTTTGGTATCCATGGCAACGCTGACCGGTGCGGCGCGCGTCGCTGTCGGCCCGGATCTGGCACCTTACTACACCGATGATGATGCTGTTTCTGCCGCCCTAGAGGCGGGCGCGCGAGCGGTACAGGATCCCGTCTGGCGCATGCCCTTTCATGACCCCTACGAGGCCATGATCGAGCCCGGTATTGCCGATCTCGACAATGCGCCCAAGGGTGGGTTCGCAGGGTCCATCACGGCGGCGCTTTTTCTGCGCCGTTTCGCGAGCGAGGCGCCGCGCTACCTGCATTTTGACATCTACGGATGGCAGCCATCGGCCCAGCCCTCCCGGCCCGTGGGTGGTGTGGGGCAGGGGGCCCGGGCGCTCCTCGCGGCGCTGCCAGAGCTTCTGGATCTGTGACCCGGGACAGGCGCTTCTGGCGCGCCAATGGGCGCGTGGCGCATGTCGATTGCGCCGACGCGGCCGGTTTGCCTGCCGTGTCGCCAACGCCCCGACGTATCTTGGAGCCCTTTACGGACCTGTGTCGTTCGCCCGGAGAGGGGCGGGACAAGCAGCTCCTGTTCGGGGCCCAGTTCGACGTCCTCGAGGTGCATGACGGCGTGGCCTTTGGCTATGATCCGGCGGATGGCTATGTCGGCTACGTGTCAGAGGGAGCGCTTGGCGCGCCGCAAAAGACGACACACAGTGTGCGCGCCCGCGGCGCCCATGTCTACTCAGCCCCTGATTTCAAATCGCCTGAACAAGCACTTCTGCCCATGGGCGCACGCGTGCGCGTTGAAAGCGCGCAAGGCGCTTTCTTGGGCCTCGCGGAGGGAGGCTGGATCGCCGAGCCGCATCTTTCCCCTGACGATACCCCGGTCTCTGACTGGGTGGGCGTCGCAGAAAGCCTCCTCGGGACGCCCTACCTTTGGGGCGGAAATACCAGTTTCGGAATCGATTGCTCTGGCCTCGTCGTCCTTGCCATGCGCGCGGCTGGCCGCATCGTTCCACGCGACAGCGACCTTCAGGAAGCCGCTTTTCCGGCGGCCCCGTCATCGCCACAGAGGGGGGATCTCGTCTTTTGGCGCGGCCATGTCGGGATCATGCGGGACGCGGAGACCCTGCTCCACGCCAATGCTCACCATATGACTGTTGCAAGTGAACCGCTCGCAACCGCAATAGACCGCATCGCTCAAAAGGAATTCGGCGAGGTCACGAAGGTCGCTCGACCCTAATCGACCGCCCGGATCAGCTTGCGCTCCAGGACGCGCAACACTGATTTCAGATCATGGCCGCGCTTGAGCACCTGCCCTTCGGCGCCGATGACGGCGTACATCCCTTGCCGCCCGCGCAGCTTGGGCCGCTTTTCGATCCGGTAGAGCGGATGCTCCGCGGTGCGCCGAAAGACTGAGAACACGGCCACGTCGCGGAGGCAGGAGATCCCGTAGTCACGCCACTCCCCCGCCGCGACCATGCGGCCGTATAGCGACAGGATGAGGCTGAGCTCTGATCGGTGGAAAGCCACCTGCTCGGGCAGGCGGAACGGCGCGGGCTGCATGTTCATGATCGCAGAGTTGCGTCCCCGGGCCGTGAAATCAACCCTGCCGAATTTCTGCCGTGAAATGGCCTGCGAAGTTTCACCTCACGGTCGTTTGGCTGCCTTTCATGACCGCGATACCGGTCGGGCAACGCAAGGCACCTCGGGTGGTCGTTTTATTGCCCCCACCCAGTACGGTCGCCTGAGGTGTCCTTGCCTGCGCCCCCCGTGTCTGCGGGGCGCGCTAAGAGGGCCGGCTTGGGGCTAAGCCGGCCCTTGCTGCGTTTAAGACCCCCTTTTAGTCCAGCCTTCATCTTTCCAGAAATACTCCGGGGAGTTTGAGGGGCTGGCCCCTCAATCCTGAAGCCGCCTCCCGATCAGCACGCGAATTGAGGATCGTCAGGCGAATTGACCGTGGCAAAACCAGCCGCCCGTCTGTTCGGCGCCGTGGGCGTAATAGAGCCAGAGTCGCTCGCCCTGATGGGTGCTGATGCGCCAGTAGTCGCGTGTCCCCGTCCGCCAGGGGCGTTCCTCGAGCCACCATTCGGGGGCGATGCGTTCAGGCCCCTGAGCGGCTTTCGTATCAAACCACCGCCCGCGCCATTTGAAGCGTGGCGGCACGTTCGGCGCTTCGGGGGCGTCCACGATTTCAACGGGAAAGAGCGTCAGCGGGCGCGGCGGATGTCCCCGGGGCCAGTCATGGGCCGGGGCCGAGAAGGCAGCAGCAAGGGTTTGCGCGGATTTCTCGGGAATATGCGATGAGCCTGGCGCGCGGCGCGTGACGCCCTCAAGCCCGATCCGTGCGCCCAGACGGCCCATGAGATCGTCGATGTCGCTCTCTGGGCTGGCAGGTGTGGCCTGCGGAGTATTGCTGGGCAGGCGGCGGTGCTGTTCGGGGCGCACCTCCTCGTGCTGCGTGGCGATGAGGCGGAGCATGTCGATCCCAAAGCCCGCGTCGATCTCCCCGATTTTCATCGCCAGGAGCGGGCGCATCCGGTCCTCTTGCGAAGAGGGGCGCGCAAGGCCCACGTCAATCGCCTGCGAGGTTCCGTCGGCGCGGTAGGCCTCGAGGCGGAGCATGCGCGCGCCGCGCCCGGCCTCCGCGAGGCGGCGCGCCAGCGTGGGCAACATCCGCTCGATGGCTGCGGCCACATCGCTTTCAAGCCCGATGGGCTCAGGCAGGCTGATGCGGCAGGCAAAGAGAGCGGGCGCGCGGGCGGGGCTGATGGGCTCCGCCAGAAGCCCCAGAAGCTGGTCGAGACGTTGGCCGAGGATCTGGCCATAGCGGCGCAGCAGCGGGGCACGTGGCTGCCCCAGAAGATCCTCGATGCGGCGCAGCCCCACGCGGTTGAGCTCGGTGACGGTTTCTTCGGGGAGCCTGAGTGCCGCGATGGGCAGCGGGCCCACGGCGCGCCGTGTCTGTCCGGGCTCTGCAATGCGGGCCTGCCGGGCCCGGAGCGGAACGACCTTTTGCGCCAGTTGGGGCGCAGGCCCGCCCCGCTCCCAATTGCGTCGTTTCACAGCGCGGGCGCGCGTGGCGTAGGCCTCCTGATCGATGGCATCGCCCGAGCGCGCCGCACTGGGGCGTTGCCCTGAAAACCGCGCGAGGGCCCAGGCGGCACCGGGTGTGTCTGCGATGCCAAGCGTCACCGAGAGCCCGAAGCGGCGGCAATCGGCCTCCACCAGCTCCGCGGTTCCGGCCTCACCTCCGAAAAGGTGAGAGGCGCCCGTGAGATCGATGAAGAGGCCTGCCTCATCGGCCTCACTGACCCAAGGGGAAAACTTTCCGGCCCAGCGGCGCAAATGTCCGAGGAATGCGGCCTCGGCGGCGCGGTTTTCCACCTGGGTGATGAGCTCGGGGCAGACGGCCACCGCGTCGCGCAGGGGCTGACCGACGCTCAGCCCGGCCGCGGCGGCCTCTTCGGATACGCAAGACAAGACGCGGAGGTTGCCGCTTTCACGGACAAGGGCCACTGGTGCTGTCACCGTTCCCCGCGCGCGGCGCAAATAGCGCTCCGCCCCGAGGCGCGGGAACCACAGCGCCATGATCCGCCGCTCTCCGGAGGGGCTCATCTGCTCCATCATGTTCGTCATTTGTTCACCCTCCGCGATTCCCCCATGGGAGTCGAGAGGCGCGGGTAAAATCAGCCGCAGGAGACGCGCGTTACCGTATCGGTGTCATCGAGGAAAATGTTGAGGCGGGTCGCGATGAAATCCATCGTCACCGCCGTGCCCGGGCGAATGACGCGCACCGGCCCCAGGATGCGTGTTTTGAGGAGATCCTCATGGGTCTGCCCGACGAGGGCTTGATACCTATCGGCCCCGCACGCTGCGAAATCTTCACCCCCGGGGCCCGGTGTGCCGGGGCTGATCGGAGCGGTTTGGGGCGCGCAGGCGGCAACCAAGAGAAGCAGGAAGAGGCACAAGGTAGGACGCATACCCCTGCTTCCGACATATGGCTTCACGCGGCAAGGGCAGAGACGGCCGCGTTCAAAATCGTTGCAATGCGCCATCGTCTCGGCCACGCTCGCGTGAAAAGACATGAAAAATCAATGGGAGGATCCGCACCATGCGCACCCGTGCCGCTGTCGCCGTTGCCGCTGGAAAACCGCTGGAGATCATGGAGGTCAACCTCGACGGGCCGCGCGAGGGCGAAGTCCTCGTGGAGATCAAGGCCACGGGCATCTGCCACACCGATGAGTTTACGCTGTCGGGCGCAGATCCCGAGGGTATGTTTCCGGCAATCCTCGGCCATGAGGGCGCGGGCGTCGTGGTGGATGTGGGCCCGGGCGTGGCATCCCTGAAGAAGGGCGATCACGTCATCCCGCTTTACACGCCCGAATGCCGGGAATGCGATTACTGCCTCAACCCGAAGACCAATCTCTGCCAGGCGATCCGTTCGACACAGGGTCAGGGTGTGATGCCCGATGGGACGTCGCGGTTTTCGACGCTCGATGGCGATCCGATCCTGCATTACATGGGCTGCTCGACCTTCTCGAACCACACGGTGCTGCCGGAGATCGCGCTCGCCAAGGTGCGCGAGGACGCGCCGTTCGACAAGATCTGCTACATCGGCTGCGGTGTAACGACGGGCATCGGGGCGGTGATGAACACGGCCAAGGTGGAGATTGGATCGCGCTGCGTGGTCTTTGGCCTTGGTGGGATCGGGCTCAACGTGATCCAGGGTTTGCGGCTCGCCGGGGCGGACCAGATTGTGGGCGTTGATCTCAACCCATCGAAGACGAACATGGCCACGGCCTTTGGCATGACGGATTTTGTGAACCCCAAGGAGGTTGAGGGCGATCTGGTGGCGCATCTCGTGGAGCTGACCGGGGGTGGGGCGGATTATTCCTTTGACGCGACGGGGAATGTGAACGTGATGCGCGATGCGCTGGAATGCGCGCATAAGGGCTGGGGTGAGTCGATCATCATCGGCGTGGCACCGGCGGGTGCGGAGATTGCGACGCGGCCCTTCCAGCTCGTCACGGGCCGGGTCTGGCGCGGTACGGCCTTTGGCGGCGCGCGCGGACGCACCGATGTGCCGAAGATCGTGGATTGGTACATGGACGGGAAGATCGAGATCGACCCGATGATCACCCACACGATGGGCCTTGATGACATCAACACCGCGTTTGATCTCATGCATGAGGGCAAGTCGATCCGCTCAGTCGTGACTTTCTGAGAGGTCTGGCGGGCGGCTCTGTTTCTGCGCGCGCCGTGCGGCGTGCTCGAAAGGCGCCCGCCCACCGACCCCAGGATCAGCTGGCTGCCAGACCGCCTTGGGGCAGATCGCTCCACGGGCAGACGTCGTCTTCGAAAGGGACGTGCCGCCTTCGAAAGCGTGTGCTGTCCATTGGCTCAGGCCGTGAGATGCGATCCATGCGAAAGTGGCGGAAGTCATCGCGGGCGGGATCCCAGGCCACAAGGTACCAGAGCGGGTGGAGGATCAGCAACGCTTGCGGCTCCACCTCTCTTTTGCTGCGGTTCCCTTTCGCGTCGCGGTAATTGAAGCGCAAAAGGTGGCGGCCGAGGAAGGCGGCCTCGAAGGCGGGGAGGAGGGCGGCGTCCATGATGCCGAGGTCTGAGAGATCCTGCTGTGGCGAGAGCTGACCGATGTGGAGGGTTGCGAGGATCGCGCGCAGGTCCGCGACCTTATCTGCGGGGAGCGCCTTTTCGATCTTAGCAAGGCCTGCATCAGCGAGATCCGAGAAGGGGAGCGTGCCGATGGCGCGGAGGGCCGCGACGCTGATGAGGAGGGCGAAGACTTCAGGCACGGTGAGCCGAGCTGAGGCCTGCATCGAGCGCGGATCGAGCTGAAGCCCGCCGCCCCGCCCCACATCGCTGTGGATGACGAAGCCTGCGTCTCGAAGTGCGGAGATGTCGCGCAGGATCGTGCGCCGCGATGTTCCCACTTCTTGGGCGAGCTCCCCAATGGTGGCTGTGCTGGTGCGGCGGAGGCTGCGGATGATGGCGTCGTGGCGCGTGCGTTGGGTCATTGGGAGATCTTAGCATGAATGGTGACAAGATTTGGCACTATTCGTTGCTATCGCTCCACCACAGTGATCAGAATGGAGACCGTCACGATGGAACGACATGCAGTGAACCCTTGGCCTTGGTCCAAGGCGCTTGGCTACAATCAGGGCGAAATTACCTCGGGCGCGACGCGGCGGCTGGACTGTGCTGGGCAAACGGCCGTGGACGGCGAAGGCCGCCCGCAGCATCCCGGTGACATGCGTGCGCAGATTGCGCTGGCGCTCGACAATCTGGAGGCGGTGCTGGCTGCGGCCCAGATGGATCTGGGGGATGTTACCCGTCTCGGCGTCTACGCAACCGATGTCGATGCAGCCCTCCAGAACTTTGATCTGATGGGGCAGCGGTTTGGTGCATTCAATGCGGCGCCGCCGATGACGCTCCTCGGTGTGACGCGGCTTGCGATGCCCGGTCTTCTCTTCGAGATCGACGCCAGCGCCGCGGCTTGAGGAGGCGCTTAGCGCCTAGACGCGGTGCCGTAGCGGGCGAGAAACATCTCTACGGCGCCGTTGATGACGGCCTCTTTCTCTTCCGTCGTGAACGTCTCCTGCAAATGGAGGCTCTTGCGGGGGAAGAGATACGCCTTGTTGAGTTCGGCGAACTGGTGAGCGGCGAGGCGCTTGTCGGGGATTGAAAGCTCACCCCGAGCCTCAGCCACTTCGAAGTAGGGCGTGAGTTCGCTCTCGATGAGGCCGGGGCCTGCATCGTATAATTGCTGTCCGAGTTCTTTGAAGTTGCCGCTTTCGGCGATGGAGACGCGAAAGCTCTGCTGGCCGAAGGGGGAGAGCATGATGTCGAGAATGATCCGGCCTGCGAGGGGCAGGACCACTTCGGGCGGCATGGACTTGTCGATGAACGCTTCGGCGGCCTTCGCGCGCCCTTCGCATTCCCGCTTCATGACCTCCACGAAAAGGAGGCGTTTATCGGGAAAATACGAGTAGAGAGTCGCCTTGGAGACGCCCGCACGCTTGGCGATATCGTCGACCGAGGCGCGCTCGAATCCGACGGTGAGGAAGATTTCTGTAGCGCCTTCAACGACTTGGTTGAATTTACGGCCCTGGCGAACTTCGGCTGTTCCGTCTGGCATGATGGCTCCCTTGCCGAGCGGGTATAAACCGTGCGGTTTAGTCTCGGCAAGGGAGTTCACAGGGTCACTGGCCTTGGGAAGAGAGGGTGGCCTGCCCCGTGGAGCCCGCCGTGGTGCCTTCGACGAAGCTGTCAGGGAAGGTCAGCACAGGTGCGAAGTCAGCCGAAGTGAAGGCCGCGGCGGAGGAGGCGGTAAGGGCGACGAGGGCGGCTGCGAGGAAGAGTTTCATGGGTCGGGTCCTTTCATGGAGCGCATTTTCGAACTGAACCGTTTGGTTCACAACGCATAACTATACTCACCGGTTCAGATTGCAAGAGAAAAGTGAACTGAAGGGTTCATTATTTTTGCGCGCCGATCCGATCCCAAGGCTTGCCGCCCAAAGGCGCGACGACTACCGATGGGCCATGCTCGCCGTGTTTCTGAAAACATTGCCCTTTTTCGCATTGATCGGACTCGGCTACTGGGCGGGGCGCACGCGATTTTTCAGCGAAGAAGCGACCGCGTATCTGACGCGCTTTGTCTTTTACTTCGCATTGTCGGCGATGCTCTTCCGGTTTTCGGCCACGCTTTCTGTGGGGGATGTCTTCTCGTGGTCGTTCGTCCTCGCCTACCTGTGGGGCACGCTGCTGATCTATCTGGTGGCGACGGCTGTAGGCCTCGTGCGGCGGCTTCCTGTCGATGAAATCGCCGTTGAGGCACAATGCGCGGTGATCGGGAATGTGGGCTTTCTCGGGATTCCGATGCTTGTGTTGCTCTTGGGCGAAGAGGCCATCGGGCCGGTGATCATGGTGCTTGCTGTTGATCTCATCTTCTTTGGGTCGCTCATCGTGATCCTCGTGACCGGCTCGCGCGACGGGCGCATGTCCTTTGGGATCCTGTCCTCGGTAGGGATGGGGCTTTTGAAGAACCCGATGATTGTCTCGATGGGCGCGGGGCTCATTTGGGCGGCCACCGGGGCCGAGATCCCGGCCCCTGCCGAAGAATTTCTGATCATTCTGGGGTCCGCTGCCACGCCTGGCGCGCTCTTTGCGATCGGGGCATCGCTCGCCTTCAAGCGGGCGGAGCGCATCGCGATCACGGGGTATCTGACCACGCTCAAGCTCTTTGTTCATCCCGCCGCCGTGGCTTTTGCGGCGCTCGTGATCTTTCCGGTGGAGCCCTATGCCGCCGGTGTGATGATCGCGGCGGCCGCGCTGCCCGTTGCGGGCAACGTCTTTATTCTGGCTCAGCACTACGGCATCGCGCCGACGCGCGTGTCTGCGTCCATTCTGGTGTCGACGGCGATCTCGGTGGTGACGGTGTCGCTCGTGATCGGCTGGGTTTCCACATTTGCCATCGCGGGAGGATAGCCATGGAAACGGTCTCGGAAAATGCGTGCTTTGGCGGGGTGCAGGGTGTCTACACCCATGCCTCGGATGTCTGCGGCTGCGATATGACGTTTGGGCTTTTCCTGCCTGAAGCTGCGAAGGCCGGGCCGGTGCCCGTGCTGTGGTATCTGAGCGGCCTCACTTGCACGCACGAAAACGCCATGGTGAAGGCGGGCGCTCAAGGCTGGGCTGCAGAGGCGGGGATCGCGCTGGTCTTTCCGGATACCTCGCCGCGTGGCGCGGACATCGCCGATGACGACGCCTATGACCTGGGGCAGGGCGCTGGCTTTTATGTCGACGCGACCGAGGCACCGTGGGCGCCGCATTTCAACATGTGGAGCTATGTGACCGAAGAGCTGCCAGCGGTCGTTGAAGGAATGGGATGTGATCTGGCGCGGCAGGGGATCACCGGGCATTCGATGGGCGGCCATGGTGCGCTCACGATTGCGATGGCCCATCCGGGGCGGTTCAAATCCGTTTCAGCCTTTGCGCCGATCTCGAACCCAGTGGCGAGTGATTGGGGTCAAAAGCAGCTCGGGGCCTATCTCGGCGAAGATCAGAGCGCGTGGAGCCGCCATGATGCCACGCTGCAGATGGCAGCCGTGGGGGTCGATGCCCCCCTGCTGATCGATACGGGCACAAAGGACCAGTTTCTTGATCTGCTGAAGCCGGAAGCGCTGGCGGCGGCCATCGCGCTTCGTCGTCAGGAGGCGGTGTTTCGGATGCAGCCCGGTTACGATCACTCCTATTTCTTCGTGGCGAGCTTCATGGCCGATCACGTGGCCTTTCACG
>JBCBME010000029.1:0-14384 GCA_039822945.1 Pseudomonadota bacterium | reverse complement strand
GCCCCAGTGCCCGGAGGTGAAGATGATGGCGCGCCCCGCGGCGCGAGCCTCTTCAGCGGCAGCGAGGCCGGGGCCCTCGATCTCATGGGTCGCAATGCGCTCCCGAAACTCGGCGTGGGAGTAATTCTCCATGATCGAGCGCCCGAACGTGTCGAGCACCTGGTCGGTGATAGCCGCGCGCTCGGTGGAGCTCTTCTCGGGATAGATGAGTGCCAGATTGGTATCCGCGCGGCGCCTGTAACCCGCCAGCGGCCCGATCACTTTCCGGCAGAGCCAGCTCATGGTGGTCATGCGCCGCTCGTAGGGCAGCCGCCGCAAGCCCCCGATCACGCCCACAAAGAGCGCGTTTTGCAGCCATCTGCCGAACTCGAACCGCGGTTTCGTCATCAAAAAAGGGCTCCCGTAGGAGCCCTTTAGCTATGCAATCTGACCGTGGCCGTAAAGCGGCGTCGCTCTAATACGCCTCGCCCGGCCCATTTTCGATTGCCCATGCGAGCGAGCGTTCGGCCCATGTCTCACGCCCGCCGCGCTGACGGATCTCGACGAGTTGGATCCGGGCCATCTCGACCGCATCCATCTCCACGTAAGCCTGCCCCATGTAGGACCGCGCGAGGAGGTTGTCGGGGTTCTTGATCAACGCATCGTAATAGGCGGCCATGGCGAGCTCCCGGTTGCCCATCTTGCGGTGCGTGAAGCCCCAGTAGGTCTGCACGCGGTCGTCGTCCTGCGCCATCGTGCCAAGGATCATCTGCGCGTCATCGTAGCGTTCGGCATAGGCAAGCTCGCGCACGAGTGCATAGGCGCGCTCCTGATCGAATTGCGGGGGCAGGGCGCTGTCCTGCTGAATGGCCACACAGGCCTTTGCCGCCTCATCATAGACCATGCCGTCCGCGCATTGCGTGGTCGTCTCGGTGGGCGTCGGCGGCGTGGGCGAAGATCCCCCCGCGGCCAAAGCCAGCCCTGGGGCTGCTGCAAGAAGAAGGGCGAAAAGGCGGGTCATGGCAAAACTCCGGTTGGGTGCAGCGGCATGCGCCGCCTCTTGACCGGGTACTTAGTCCAAAGCGCCAAAAGGAAATGGAGCGAGAGGTGACCGGGGTGTCGCCGCGTCATTCGTCGTCAAAGATGTCGCGCGGGCGGCCCGTCTCATCAAGGGCCACAAAGGTGAAATCGGCATCCGTCACCTTGCTGCTTGATTGCACATCCCTGGGGCGCCGCCAGACATCGACATGGATGCGCATGGAGCTGCGCCCGATATCGCGGAGCGTGGCATAAAGCGTGACTTCGTCGCCGACTTTCACGGGCGCGAGGAATTGCATCGCATCGACAGAGATCGTGGCACACCGGCCATGGGCCACGCGAGCGGCCATGTTGCCCGCAGCAAGATCCATCTGAGACATGAGCCAGCCGCCAAAGATGTCGCCCGCCGGGTTCGTGTCCGAGGGCATGGCGATGGCGCGGATGACGAGCACGCCTTCGGGCTGAGCGCGGCCATGGGCGGCGCGCCTGCGCGCCCGCTCGAGGCGCGGGTCAGCCTCCGCTGCCGGATCAGTCACCGAAGACCCGGGCAAAGATCGTGTCCACATGCTTGGTGTGATAATCGAGGTCGAACTTGTCCTCGATCTCCGCCTCGCTCAGTGCAGCGGTCACTTCGGCATCGGCCTTGAGCTCGGTCATGAAGTCCTTGCCCTCTTCCCAGACCTTCATCGCGTTGCGCTGCACCAGGCGATAGGCATCCTCGCGGCTCACGCCCGCCTGTGTGAGGGCCAGAAGCACCCGCTGGGAATGCACGAGCCCGCGAAACTTGTTCATGTTGGCGATCATCGTGTCGGGGTAAACGACGAGCCGGTCGATCACGCCTGTGAGGCGCGCGAGCGCGAAATCGAGCGTCACGGTGGTGTCAGGCCCGATATTACGCTCCACCGAGGAGTGCGAGATGTCGCGCTCATGCCAGAGGGTGACATTCTCCATCGCAGGCACGACCGCCATCCGCACGAGGCGCGCGAGGCCGGTGAGGTTTTCGGTCAGCACGGGGTTGCGCTTGTGGGGCATCGCGCTCGAGCCCTTCTGGCCCTTGGAGAAGAACTCCTCGGCCTCCAGGACCTCGGTGCGCTGCATGTGGCGGATCTCGGTGGCGATGTTTTCGACCGATGAGGCGATGACGCCGAGCGTGGCAAAGAACATCGCGTGTCGGTCGCGCGGGATCACCTGAGTGGAGATGGGTTCGGGTCGGAGCCCGAGCTTTTCGCAGACATGCTCTTCGACCGCAGGGTCGATATTGGCAAACGTCCCCACTGCGCCGGAGATCGCACCGGTGGCGATCTCGTAGCGCGCCTTTTCGAGGCGGTTCCGGTTGCGGTCCATCTCCGCGTAGAACCGCGCAAAGGTGAGCCCCATCGTCACCGGCTCGGCATGGATCCCGTGGGAGCGGCCGATGCGCACCGTCATCTTGTGCTCTTCGGCCCGGCGCTTGAGGGCGGCCAGAAGCGCGTCGAGATCGGCGAGGAGGATGTCTGCGGCGCGCACGAGCTGGATATTGAACGTTGTGTCCAAAACGTCCGATGAGGTCATGCCTTGATGTACAAAACGTGCCTCGTCGTTGCCGATGATCTCTGCAAGGTGCGTGAGGAACGCGATGACGTCGTGTTTGGTGACGGCCTCGATCTCGTCGATGCGGGCCACGTCGAACTCCACATCCTTGGCCTTCCAGACCGCATCCGCGTTTTCCTGCGGGATGACACCCAGCCTAGCCTGAGCGTCGCAGGCATGGGCTTCGATTTCGTACCAGATGCGAAACTTTGTCTCGGGGCTCCAGATGGCGACCATGTCGGGGCGGGAGTAACGTGGGATCATCTGGGGCCTCTCTGGACGATGCGCGCGCGTCGTTTAGGTCACAGGGTCAGAAGACACAAGGAATGCCCATGCGCAGCCTCGCCCTCGTGGCCATCCTCCCGACGCTTGCGCTGGCGGAGGGTTTTCAATCGCTCACCGGATCCCAGATCGAGACCGCGCTCACGGGCGTCACTCTGACCTACGAGGGCGGAGAGGTGCAGACCTTTTACGCATCCGGACGCACGCTCTATGACAATGGGCGGCCCAGCTGGGGCACATGGGCCGTTCGCGGGGATGAGTACTGCTCGCAATGGCCGCCCGCGGACGGCTGGGCCTGCTACCGGATGGATGGCGCGGGGGATGTGCTACGCTTCATCGGCGAAAGCGGGGACATCAGCGCCGGGGTGATTACGCGATGAGCGACCTCGAACATGCTGATTTCAAACGGGTTTGGCTCCTGAAGCGTGAAATCGTGCACAAGGCTGAGCCGCCGGGCTTCTTCGAAGGCCTCGCGCGGATCACGCGGCGTTGGACCTACCTCGAATGGGGCAATCTCGAGGTGCGCGGCCGCGACTACACCGCGGGCCGCCGCTACTGGTGGAAGCCCATGGAGGGGGGCTTTGACGTCCATTTCGAGGATGGCAAACCCTTCCACTCCTTCACGTTTGACCGCCCCACGGCGCGCCATGACTGCGCGCCCGACACCTATGATGTGCGCTACGATTTCAGCGAATGGCCCAAATGGCGCTGCATGTGGCGCGTGACCGGCCCGCGCAAAGATTACACGATGTCCTCCACCTATGCTCCCTTCAGCGCCATGAACTCGCTCAAGATGTAAGGGCAGGTTCGCCTTGCGCAGCGGGCAGCGCTTGGGCTAGCTGCATCGCAGAGAAAGACGAACGGAGGGGCGAATGGCCACCACTTATGACAGAGTTCTGACCGAGGCGGTCGGCCCGAGCGAGGGCACAGCCAAGCTGATCAAGCAGGCCGTTCTCGTGATGCTCGGCATCGCTGCGCTGGCACTCTTTGCCAAGATCAAGGTTCCGATGTGGCCCGTGCCCGTGACGATGGGGACGTTTGCTGTCCTGACGATCGGTGCCGCCTATGGCCCGCGCCTCGGCCTCGTGACGATCCTTGGCTACATGATCATTGGTGCGCTTGGCTTTGATGTTTTTGCGTCGTCGTCCGCTGAAAACTTCGGTCTGACGTACATGATGGGCGGCACGGGCGGCTATCTTGTGGGCTACGTCCTGGCGACCTTTGCGCTCGGCTACTTCGCGCGCCTGGGCTGGGATCGCTCCATGACGAAAATGGCTGCGGCCATGCTCATCGGCAACGCGCTCATCTACGTTCCCGGGCTTCTTTGGCTGGGTCAGCTTTACGGCTGGGATCAGCCGATCCTCCAGTGGGGTCTGACGCCCTTCCTCATCGGCGATGCGCTCAAGCTCGTGTTGGCTTCGCTTCTCGTTCCCGGGCTCTGGAAGCTGATCGGCAACGCGCGCGCCTGACGCACGTGCCCAAACATCACTCGAAAAGGGCGCCGCGCAGGCGCCCTTTTTCATTCAGGCAACGCGATCCACTGGCCCGTCGATGAGCTTGGTCTTGACCACAGATGTCGCCTCCAGCGTGCGGTGCACGGGGCATTTGTCTGCGATCTCGAGCAGCTTTTGCCGTTGCTCCTCCGTCAGATCCCCGTCGAGGTGGATGTGACGCATGAACTTGTCGATCTTCTGAGTGGCTGACAATTCCGCGTCCTGACCGTGCACCTTGTCGTGGGTGACATCGACGTAGACATGGTTGAGTTTCCAGCCCTTGCGGCGCGCATACATCCGGATCGTCATGGAGGTGCAGGCTCCAAGCCCCGCCGACAAAAAACCATAGGGGCTCATGCCGCGGTTTGTGCCGCCATAGGCAATCGGTTCATCTGCGCGCGTGTGGTGCGTGGGACCGTGCGTGATGTCCTGCAGAAAGCCCTTCGGGTCGGCTTCTGCCACGCGCACGACGCCCTCTGGCGCGCCGATGGGAGCGGCGAGCTTTGGCAGGTCAAGGTAGCGGGATGACCACGCCGCGATGACTTCAGCGGCGTATTCCGCGTCATCTGCCGAAGAGATCAAGTGATCGGCTGTGTCGAGCGTCACAAAGCTCTTTGGATGTTTGGCCGCCTTGAAGATCGCCTCCGCGTTTTCGATGCCGACAACTGCGTCCTGAGGGGCATGAAGGATGAGATGCGCGGCCTTTGTGGTGCGGATCGCGGCGGCGAGGCTTTCTCCCGTCACGTCCTCCACAAAGGCCTGCCCGATGGTGATGGGGCGGCCGCCAAGGTTGACCTCGGCGCGGCCATGGCTGGCAATGTCGGCGAGGGCTCCTTCAAAATTGTGTGTCACGTGGCCCGGATCAAAGGGCGCGCCGAGCGTCACGACCGCTCGAATGCCGGGAAACTCAGCCGCCGCCTTCAGGACCGCCGCCCCGCCAAGCGAATGGCCGATCAGAAGCGAGGGCGCCATGCCGCGTGCCTCCAACGCCTCGAATGCGTTTCGAAGGTCCGTAACGTTCGATGAGAAGGTGGTGTTGCCGAACTCGCCCTCCGAATGGCCAAGGCCTGTGAAGTCAAAGCGCAGCACCGCGAGGCCGAGGGCCGTGAGACGCGACGCGATACGGCGCGCAGCCGGGATATCCTTGCCGCAGGTAAAGCAGTGCGCAAAGAGGGCTGTCCCGAGGTGCGGTCCATCCGGCAGATCGAGCCGCGCGGCGAGTTTGGAGCCGTCATGGCCCATGAAAGTAAAGCGTTCTGTGGGCATGGCGGCCTCCTTACCCCGCCAACATGGGCGGAGGACGGGGCATGCGCTAGCCCTGTGTCAGCGTCGTCGCGACGAGGTGAGAACTATGACAGGAGCTGGTCGACGCGCGCAAAGTACATCTCCAGCCCGGCAGGCGTGATGGCCACGTGATGGTTCTTGCCGCTGATATCCCCGCGGTGGTCGGTGATCGCGGGTGTCGAGTCGCAGACCCCCACCGTGTAGCGGCAGCCTGAAACATGGGCGAGTGACATGAAGTCCGAGAGCCGCCGTACCCCGCTTTGCAGCGTTCCAAGCTCGATCACCTGCGTTTTGCGGCCTGCATAGATGAGGTTGGTGAAGCCTGCGCCGTGATAGGACGAAATCGCCTCGGCACGGTACATGAGTGCGATCTGCTCGAGCGGTGGAAGATCCTCGAAGCTCAGCGTTTCAAACCCGCGCTCGTGAAGGCCGCGCTCTACATCGGCCTCAGCAGCAAAACTCCGGTCGCGCCCGCCGGTGGCTTTGCGCGTGATCCACGCACGCTTGGGAAGGTGGGAGGCCTCAAGGCCGGCGATGGCCCGCGCCGCACGCTCTCGCAGGAGCCTGAGGGAGCGCATGTAGGCATTGCGCCAAAGTGTGCGCATGGTGGGGCCTTCGGGCAGGTCCCAGTTCCAGTGGCGCGACGGTTTGAGCCTGCCATGGAGCTCGGCTGAGGCCGCTTCAGGTGCCTGAAAAAGGTAATAGTTCGGAACGAATGCCGTCAGCGCGCGCTGGTAGCGGTGCGGCACCCCCACAAAACGCACGCGTCCCACAAGATCGGGAAACAATTCCTCGAGGAAAGCCATCACATAGGGCTTCGGCTCCGTTTGCGGGCAATGGATAAGGATCTCTCCTTTGTGGCCCGGCAGATCATCAAGGAGCGCGAGATGGCAGAAGGTCTCTGACATGAAGTGGTAGTAGTTCCACAGATTGCGCGCATCGATGACGTAGGGCAGGGCACGCACGTCTTCGCCCGTCTCTGCGATGGGGGTGGGCTCTGCCGCACGCGCCTGGGTGAAATGGGCCGAAAAGGCATCGCGTTGCGGCGTGTTCTCATTCGCTTTGCGGTGTGCCCGGTAGTACTTCACCCAGAGCCGCTGCCCGCCCACGCCATTGAAGAACCAGCGCGGCCCGAGCGAAGCAAAGCTCGAAGGAAATGCGATGTCTTCCACCACCGCGAGCTGAGCGCCGAGCTCATAGGTGGTGTCCATGCGGCGCGAATTGACGTGGATCCGCTGTTCGCGGCGCCAGGCGCGGATGATGTGCTCGTTATCGGTCCAGAGGTCGGTCTTGATCTTGGCGCCTTTGACCTCGGTCCAGAGGGGCGCGTTCCCCTTCAACAGCTGCAAGCCCGGGTCGCGGCCGGGCACGAAAATGCCGTCCTCGGGGGGGGTCTTTAGAGTTGGGGTACGCATGATTTTGCTCGCGCTTCTTGAACGAAGGATAGAGGGGCGGCGTGCGCTGTGTCCATGGTGAGGTGCGGGCATACGAGCGGGTGCCAGGCCGCTTATCGCAACATATCTGCGTGCGTCAGCCCTCGCTGAGCGCTAAAGCCAACGCCTGTTAACTCGCCCTGCCGGAGCCGGGCGGCATTAGCACACACTGCGCGCCCTGCGCCTGCGCCCATCCGGCGCCTGCGGGGACATGGCAAGTGGGGTCGCTCACAGAGCAGGGCTCATTATGTGTCGCTGCGGGCAAAGCGATGACAAACGCAAGGACGAGGCGCATGGTCAATCTCCAGTTCTGCCCCAAGCGTTCATTTTACAGAGAGTTTATCCCGTTTGGTCGCCAAAATGGGAGCCGAGGTAAACGGATCAGCTGGAAAGCAGAGGAGACAACGCAAACGTTGGAGTAGCTCGACTTTCTTTTCGGCGGACGATAGCGAAACTTATGGAACAAAAGCAGAAAATTAACGAAATCGCATGTAGTGGTGTTCCTAATTCAGAGAAACTGCGCGCGGTATGGTAGACTTGAATTAAGTTTCTTGTAACCTTTCTTGTACGTCAGCAACCGGTTCCGGGTAGGGGGACGCCTATGGAGGTGACGTCGTTGGACGTTTGGACGAGGCTAACGAAAGACCAGAAGATCGCCGTTGGCGCGTGCGTTGCGACGTGCTTGATCGCCATGGCATCTGCCTATTATGCCTATGACACTGCAACCCTCACGCGGTCTGAGTTCAAGCAACAGCTCGAAAACACGAGATATGATGCCAGCCTTGAAGCTGACGGCTCCCTCATACTCACTGGCACGCCGAATTCGCTTGAAATTTCAGCGGTGGAAATCATCCCCCAATTCAAGGTTGAGAGCATATCCGCTCCGACCGAAGAAGAGCTGGCTAGTGTTGAAACGCTGAAAGTCACAAACCCCTCAGGTCGCGACGACGCCGGGCGTTTGGTCTACCGCGTGCAGGGCGTTGTGCAGGATATTTGTCGGAAAGGGGCAAATATCCAAAGGTGTGCCTCTTCAAATCAGCAGTTTGCAGTCCAAGTTCGTTATACAGTCAGAGATTTAGTCAGGTCGGACACAGCTAGCACCCATGAATATAGCGGTTAACCTATCGCGAGTTCCTTCAGTATCTGTTTTGGCTCTTTGCGCGGGGGCGGCGTTTGCCTGCCCGGCTGATCAAAGCGCATCGACTGCTTTCATGCTCCGCGGAGGTAACAAAGAGGTCGTTATCCTTTCCACTGAATCGATTGAAACAATCATTGCGTCCGATCGCTTTCAACAAGACTTCCCCGAGGGTGATGAGCATAGGGCCATATTGGACAATCTGAAGCTTCTTGAGCGCGAGTACGGGCGCGTCGGCTTCTTCTATCCCGCCGACGGTGACTGCAGTGTGCATGTCATGAAGGATGATTACGCTGACTCGCCGGTCGACATTCTGATTGGCACCGATGCGGCCAATGGAACGCCGTGCCGCGCCTTTAAGCGAAATCTCGGGGTAATGCTCCACAAGATGATGTCGATATGCGGGTTTGAGATGCCGGGCGCACAGGCCGATCTCAATGAGGAACGCATAAGGACAGTCATTGCGGAGCTGGAGCCAAGTTCATTTGTTGCAGGAGCCGACCTTCCGTTGGCTAACACCCAGTTTGACGTCCCGTTGCCCTATGCGACCGCACAAAACGGGCGTCTGACGAGCGATCAATGGCTTGAAATTGCGCGTGCCAATGGGGCGATGCACGAACGTATGCCTCTCGCCCTTGGCCCAAACGCAAGGCATTGGACGTATGAACCCATAGATTTCGGCGTCCCGCGTTCGGTCGAGAGCGACACACTGAAGGATTACGGCGCAAGACTACGCAGCGCGCAGGTGCAGATCCTGCCTTCACGCATGCACTATTCAGAAACGAAGGGTTTCGAAATGTGGGTGGTTGGCGATGCCGGCGAAGGCCCGGAGCAACGTTCGGTCGTTGTTCCTGTCGATCTGGGGCAAGCGTTGATCGTAAGTAATTCGCCCGCGCTGCTGGGCAGGTCTGAATTTGAGGGCGCCGAGATCGTGGTCTATCCAACGAATGTCGTGGGCGCACTTTCGTCAGATGCCGGTAATGAGGCCGCGTCCGGAGTTTACCGGGACGCGATGATTCTCATAGCGGAGAACACGTCTGAGTTGGCGCTTGAGGAATTCGACACCATTCTGTCAGAGACGGCTTCCTCGGACACATTTGTCAGCTTTAACTACAGTTTCCTTGATGAGCCGTTTCTGGGCCTGAATACCAATTCGGCGCTGGCCTTCTTGGCGCGCCACGGTGAATCCATTTCAGATCTTTCTCCCGAGATGATCCGCTTCCTGATTTCGCCCTAATTCTCACCCATGAGCGCCGGATCGAAGGGATATTTGGTGAGGTTTTCAAACCCCGTCTCGGTGACGAGCACCTGATCCTCAAGCTTGATGGAGAAATCGCCGCCATCCTCGCCGATAAGGGCCTCAACGCAGAGCGTCATGCCGGGTTCAAGCTCGTAGTCGAACGCGCCTTTCACCATCTTGTCGGGATAGGCCACGAGCGGCCATTCATCGCACAGCCCCACGCCATGGGCGAGGCAGCCGTACTTGCGGACCTGGTATTTCTCGGGGAGGGGATGGGATTTTTCGATCCACTCCTCAATGTTCAGCCCGGGGCGGATCATTTCCATGTTGGTCTGGATGTGTTCGACCCCGCACTTCATGGCCTCGATCATGTCCGGGCGCGGGGGCTCCTCGCCGATCCACCATGTGCGCGAGATGTCGACACAGATGCCGTAGCTGCCCACGAGATCGGTGTCGAAGGCGAGGATCTCGTTGCGTTTGGGGATGCGGGGGCCGCATTCCTGAAACCACGGATTGGAACGGGGGCCCGTGGCAAGGAGGCGTGTCTCGATCCATTCGCCGCCGCGCCGGATGTTTTCAGCGTGAAGCACCGCCCAGATGTCATCCTCACACGTGACGCCATCGCCCATATGCTCCCGGGCAAAGGCCTCCATCGCGTAGCAGGCTTCCTCGCACGCGAGGGACGCGCATCGCATGGCCTTGATCTCATCGGGGCCTTTGACGGCGCGCGCTTTCTCGGTGAGCTCTTCGCCAGGGATCACGGTAAAGCCGTGGGCTTCCAGCGCGCGCAGGCCGTGGATCATGATCTTGTCCACGCCGAAGCGCATGTTGCCGCCGCCATGCTCGTTTATGAGATCGCGCACTTCTTTGGAAAACGCGTCCGTGGCAGGCGCGATCTTGTCGCCCCGGTCAAAGTAGAAGAAATCCGCGCCCGAGCGTTGCTCGCGCACGAGCGGATTGAAGGTGCTGAGAAAGGGCGAGTTCTTGTAGTCCCACATCACCATGTAGCCGTCGGCGCAGACCATGAGCGCCCGGAACGGATTGTGGGTGTTCCACAGCTGCATATTCGTGGAGTCGGTCGCGTAGCGGATATTGAGCGGGTCAAAAACGAGAAGGCCGCCATAACCGCGCGCGTTGATCGCATCCACGAGGCGCCCGTGGCGATAGCGGCGCAAGGCTTGCAGATCTGGGAGCTCGAGGCCTGCCGCCTCCCACTCCGCGTAGGCGAGCGCGGTTGGCCCGATCTCGATGCGGTCGTTGTCGTCTGGGGTGTTGTCGCCCTTGAGGCCCGGGGTCGGCGCTTTCATCGGGTCGATCTTGCGTCTATCTCGGTAGTGGTGGTTCATGTCCGCCTCGCTTGAATGACCTTACGTTAGGCGGGCGGACACGGCGCGCTGGGCGGATTGCGAAGGGAAATGTCGGAATTGGTGCTTCAAAAGAGCGTGCCCTATCCGGCGTTGACCGCGCGGGCTCTGCCCTCGTTGCAGGTGCTCGATCCCGCTGATTGGCTTCTTTACGACGAGGTTGAGACCGAGCAGTGCGCCCTACGCGAAGCCCTGCTTGCCTCTGATCGAGACGCCGTTCTGGCCCGCATGGCAGGCTCTGAGGCTGCCGAGGCGGAAGCGCTTGAGATGATCGGCGCGCACCTGCGGGACGTTCATGGGCGCACACAACCGCTGTTTCACCTTGAAGACCTCGCGGGCACCATTCAGGAGGATGTCGTCATCCTGCAGCCCGGACCGCACGGTCATGTCATGGTGGCCGCGCTTTTATGCTTTCCGGCGTCGTGGATGCTCTCGGAAAAAATCGGGCGCGCGATGGCCCAGATCCACGACCCGGTGGAGGAAATAAGCCCGCGCATGGACCGCCAGATCGAGCGCATCTTTGAGGGCCTGCGCCCCGATCGTCCTTTGTGGCGTTGGAACCAGCTTTGGTATCACGCGCCAGATCTCTTTCAGCCGCGCTCAGTGCATGACAAACGTCCGCGCCCGGACGGGGAGGGCGATTACTTGCGGACAGAGCGGCAGTGTCTCCTGCGTATGCCGCGGACGGGGGCGGTGATGTTCACCATCCACACCTATGTCGTAGCGCGGGCGGATGTGGCCGCGCGGGCGGCTCACTTTGGCAGGCTCACCTGAAAGAGCCCGTAGAGCTGATCGTCGATGGTGGGTTTGCGCACGGGGATAAGCCTTTCGGGGGGCTCCTTGGGTGCAGCCTCGTTGCCTTCCGCCAGGATGGTCATGTCCTCTTTGGCCGCAGGGAGGTTCGCCGGTGCAGGCTCATCCACCTCCACGGCGCTGTCCTCCGGGTGGGCATAGGCATGATGAATGGGCTGCGCCTCGCTTGACCCGGCCCCAAGCGTTTCGGGGCGCGGGCTGCCACGGAACGCGCGGACGAGCTGGGCGGTGTGCGACAGGCTTGAATAGACGCGGTACCAAAACGGCCCGCCGAGCCCGATCAGAACGCCCGAAAGGAGCACGTTCACCAACCAGAAGTACCAGCCGGGGCTTCTGCCGCAGTCACAGATAACCGTCTTGAATACCTTGAAAAAATTGCGATCCGGTGAAGGCAGGCCCTCTTCAGCAACACGTTCCGCGATCCCGGTGGCGCAGGTATCTTCATACCACCCCACACTGTAACCAAGGGGCAGACCGTAGAGCCCGCGCGCGTCTTCTAGCGTCGCGGAAATATCTGAAACGGCCGCATCCACGGCCTTTGTGGCCTCCGCGAGCTGGGCGGCATCGGTTTCGTCAAACTCTGCGGCTTTCTCTCCGTCGAGCTCGAGCGCGGCGAGGGCTGCATTGAAATCCTCAAGCTGCTTTTCATTGGCTACGAGCGCGGTCTGCGCCTGCGCGGATATCATCCCGGAGAGCTCCGGGTTTTCCATGACGTAGTCAAAAACGGTGCCGGCTGGGATGTTGACCGTGAAGGCCAGCACGAGGGCCGCCACCATGGTGGAGGTGCGCGCCTTTTTCCGGAACATTTCGTTGGAGGCCGCCGTGAAACGCTCAAAGCTGCGCGTGAGCGCCTTGATGGCGAGCGCGTCACGTTCCCTGCCGAGCATCTTGCCGATGTCGGTTTCTGCCAGTCGCTGCACGAAGGCGTACGTTGTCAGGGTGTCGACCGATGTTGAAGCCTTGTAGTGCGTGGCTTCGGGGTTCGACGCTGGGTTGGCCACGAGCTTGACGCGAGCATCCGCGATCAGCTTTTCAGCCTCGCGGCGTCGATACTCGGCATAGGCGGCGAGCATCTCTTCGCCCGTCTCAAAGGCCCATTCCGCGCCCATTCCGGCGAAGCGGTCGCGCAGGTGCTTGCGTGCGTCTGCTGCCTTTTCGCCGGCGGCCTCTTGCGCCTCGCTCACCCACTCTCGCACCTGGCGATAGGTCGTGTCCTCCTCAAGGACCTTCCTAATCGCGCCCTCGATGCGAGGATCGGTCTTCAGGAAATTCAGCATCGCTTGCGCCAGCACGCGGGGCCGCTGAGAGATGAGGCGCAGGTAGGCCTCGGATAGCGCCGTTGCCGCCGTCGACAACGTGATCATGAGCACGGAAAACGCCAGTGCCGCGTTAAGGAAATCCATGGGTGTCGTCTCGAAATGAGTGCGGGTCTAATGCCAGCACTCTACCACGCCATCGATGTCTGGGAAGAGAAAGATTACACGGTCAGGTTGAGCGGCTCGATGAAAGCGGGATCCTCGGTCTCCATGATCTCGAGGATGTGCTTGTGCATCCGGCGCTTGTGCTCGCCAAAGATCGCGCGGCTTTTGGAGAATGTCTCGGCAAAGGCAATCGCGCCCTCGAGCGTGGCGGCGGCATCGGCGAAGGCAGCCTCGATGACGTGATCTTTCAGCAGATCCTCCGCCGTGGCCCGGCGGCCTGTGAGCTTGAGCTCGTTGAAGCGGTGCTCGGGCACGGCCTTGCGGCAAAACGCAATCATTGAGGGCAAGAAGGGGATGTTGATGTCCACCTCAGGGAAGCAGAAATAGCCCCGATCGGCGCGCATCACGCGGAAATCACAGCAGCAGGCCAGCATTGCACCGTTGCCAAAGGCATGCCCCGTGAGAGCTCCGATCACAGGGACGGGGAGCGTCAGAAGCCCGGCAAAGACCTCGTTCATGGCGTACATGAAGGCGCGGACATCGTCCTGCTTGCCGCCATGGATCGCGGCCATGAGCCAGTTGAGATCGACACCCTGGCTCCAGTTCTTCTCGTCATTCGACGTGATCACGAGGCTCTTGATGGCTTTGTTCTCCTCCACCTCCTTCAGCGCGGCGAGCATGGCCTCGGCAAAGGCGAGGTTTTGCTTGTTTTCCGCGTTCGAGAGCGTGAGCACGGCCACCTTGCCGCGGATCTCGAGGGTGACGATGGACATGGGCGGGCCTCCAAGTGACGTGCGCGTCATCTGCGCGGCAGGGCGCGATGCACGCAAGCGAAACGTCAGGTCACATAGAAGGAGCCGGGGGCTATTCAGCGCAGGTGGCGGGGCCTAGGTTCGCGGGGTGACCTCATCGGAGAAATGCCATGACCCATCCTTCTCTTACGTCTGACTCTGTTGCCGTCGTCACAGGTGGTGCCTCCGGCATCGGCCTTGCCATCGCCGAGAAATACGCGGGCATGGGCATGCGCGTCGTGGTGGTGGATCGCGCGGCTGAGAAGCTTCCCAGCGCTGAGGAGGCCCTGCGCGCGGCCGGGGCGGCTGATGTGATGACCGCCGACACCGACATCTCGGACAGGGCTGCTCTGGAGGCGCTCGAGGCGCGCGTGGCTGACGCGTTTGGTGGCACCGACATCCTGATGGCCAATGCAGGCGTCGGGATGGCCTCGTCTTGTACCGGGCCGCTCGCGGCGTGGGAGGCAACGCTCGGCGTCAATCTGTGGGGGCCGATCCATTGTTGTCAGGCCTTCGCGCCGCGCATGATCGAACGAAAGCGC
>JBCBME010000028.1:0-14616 GCA_039822945.1 Pseudomonadota bacterium | reverse complement strand
CGCGAGCGGCTGCGCCTGGTTCTGACGAAGAACGCCGCCGACAGGCTGGGCGACGCGGTCACCACTGCGGGGATGGAGCCTGAGCTCACCGATCCGCGCAAATTCTCTGCCCCCCTCGATGCGGGGTCCGTCCATCAGGGGGCCGCGCTCGAGGTGAAGCCCTTGGAATGGGGGTCTCTCTCAGAGGTCTGCGCGCCACGGGGTGAGGCCGCGCCGCGCGTGCTCCTCCTCGACCGGGTCTCTGATCCGCACAATGTGGGGGCGATCCTGCGCTCGGCGGAGGTCTTCGGCGCGCGGGCCGTCATCGGCACCCAGCGCCACGCGGCGCCTGAAACCGGCGCGCTGGCCAAGACCGCCTCGGGCGCGCTCGAACGGCAGCCCTACCTTCGGGTCCGCAACCTCGCGCAGGCGATCGATGAGCTCAAGGAGATGGGCTATCACGTGGCGGGCCTTGCGGGCGAGGCCGAGATCGATCTGGGTGACATCAACACCGACGGGCCTCTCGCCCTCGCGCTTGGCGCCGAGGGGCCGGGTCTCCGGGATCTGACGCGCAAAAGCTGCGACGTCCTCGCCCGAATTCCCGCGGCAGGCACTTTTGGCTCGCTCAACGTTTCAAATGCGGCGGCCGTATCCCTATATGCAGTGCGTCATGGATAACACCAAAGTTGCCACCTGCTGCTACTGCGGCACCCGCGCCGCGCTCGTTCTGCGCGGTACCAGCCGCCATGAGCTCGCCTGCTCGTCCTGCGGCGCGCCGCTCCACGACCTCAAGATGTTACCGAAACGCAAGGAGGCGAAGGGGAGCAAGGCAAAGCCGCCCAAGCCCTCCAAACCCACCAAGCGCGAGTATTACGAGGGCTACAGCAAGCCCCGGAAAACCAAGAAAAAGAAGAGCTTGGGCCGCAAGATCTTTTCCGAGATCTTCGACGTCATCGAAGACATCATCGATTGAAACAATTCCTCCCGGCCTCTCACGGATGGGTGAGAGGGCTTTTGCGGCGCGCGCTGAGCGCGCATCTTTCGCCCAGACGCTGACGCCGACCCCGGCCCCGACCTTGGAGAAAGATGATGATCACCCGCCGTTCCTTCCTCGCCGCAACCGCGGCCGCCCCCCTTGCGCTGAGCCTTGCCACGCCCGCCCGCGCCGCGGAGCCACCCGTCTATGCCGAGGGTGGCGTGGCCATCAACGGCTACGATCCCGTGGCCTACTTCACCGAGGAAAAGCCCGTCGAGGGCTCGGCTGACTTCACGGCAGATTACATGGGGGCCACCTTCCGCTTTGCCTCTGCTGAAAACCGCGACACCTTCGCCGCGGATCCTGAGGCCTACGCCCCGCAATATGGCGGCTACTGCGCCTATGCCGTCTCTCGCGGCTATACGGCCACGACCTCGCCCCGCGCCTGGACGGTGCATGAGGGCAAGCTCTATTTGAACTTCAACCGCGCCGTGCGCACGCTCTGGCTGCGGGACGTGCCTGGCAACGTGATGGCAGGCGACGCGAACTGGCCCAAAGTGCTCGAAGCCTAGGGTGCGTTAACAGCTTGTTCACGCTTTGCTTACATCCTCTAGCAAGTTGGCAAAGCGATCATACTTGCTGAACAGAAGGTAGGCTGGAACACCTACTTTCCTCTTCACTGTCCCTCGTTCCGTACTGCGCGCCCGGGTCTGACCCGGGCGTCTTTTTTGGGGACTAGGGCCCTAGCGGGAGGCCTTTTCGTCGAGGCCCGATGTCCCCTCACGGCGCGCGAGCTCGGCCTCGACATCCGACAGCGTCACGCCCCGCGCCGCCAGCATCACGAGAAGGTGGTAGAGCACATCCGCCGCCTCCGCGGTGAGCGCCGCCTTATCTCCCTTCACGGCTTCGATGATGGCCTCGACGGCTTCCTCGCCGAACTTTTCCGCGCATTTCTCCGGCCCCTTCGAAAGAAGCTTTGCTGTCCAAGAGCTCTCCGGATCGGCTCCCTTACGCGCGGTTATAGTGGCGGCGAGATCTTCGAGGCTCATGATCGAATGGGCTCCAACCGACTGTCTTTCATGTAGATTGCATCAAGCATCGCGAAGGCTTCCGGCGCGAAAGGAGACCCGATGATATCTGCGCGTTTCAACGCAGTGAAGCTCTTCGGCTGTTCGTCATCCACCGGATCGAGGACACAAAAGCCCTGCTGTTCGAGCGAAAACTCCGCCCAGAAGCACCACCGGTTTGAGGAGCTTGCGCCTTCGCTCCAGTCGCCGGTGAACACCTGAAAGATCACTACGCGGTCAAGATGACCGGCGCTAAAGCGCACGGTGTAGAAGCCGATCCATCCGTCGGGCCCCTCAATGTCCCCTTCGACGGATGTCGTCGTCGCGCGGCAGCAATCACAAGGCGTCCGGGTCACGCTACCTTCATCGAGCATGATGGCCTCCCAATCGAGGCTCATGCGGCCAGCCTCATGGGCAGCCCAGCGGCAGCCATGTGGGCCTTGGCCTCGGCGATCGTAAAGTCCCCGAAATGGAAGATGGAGGCCGCAAGGACCGCGCTCGCGCCGCCCTCGGTCACGCCGTCCACCAGGTGATCGAGCGTGCCAACGCCGCCCGAGGCGATCACTGGCACGTCGACCGCGTCCGAGATCGCGCGCGTCAGCGGCAGGTTAAAGCCCGCGCGCGTGCCGTCGCGGTCCATGGAGGTGAGCAGGATCTCTCCTGCGCCCTTGGCCACCACGGTGCGGGCAAACGCGACTGCATCGATGCCCGTTGGGCGGCGTCCGCCATGGGTGAAGATCTCCCACCGGTCCTCGGCCACGGATTTTGCGTCGATCGCACAGACAATGCACTGCGCGCCAAAACGATCCGCCGCCTCGGAAAGGACATCGGGGTTTTGCACCGCCGCGGAGTTGAAGCTCACCTTGTCGGCGCCCGCCAAGAGCAGCGCCCGGACATCCTCATGGGTGCGTACACCGCCCCCCACGGTGAGCGGGATAAAACAGCTCTCCGCCGTGCGCTGCACGAGATCAAACATCGTGCCGCGGTTCTCATGGGTGGCGTTTATGTCGAGAAAGCAGAGCTCATCCGCGCCCGCCGCGTCATAGGCGCGAGCTGCCTCCACCGGGTCGCCCGCATCGACGAGATCGACGAAGTTGACGCCCTTCACCACGCGGCCATCGGCCACGTCGAGGCAGGGGATGATGCGGATCTTGAGCATGGTGTTCTATGCAACCGCCTTGAGCGCGCTGGCAAGATCAATCGCGCCGTCATAGAGCGCGCGCCCCGAGATCGCGCCGGAGATGACGCCGGTGGCTTTGAGGGCCGCGAGGTCTTCCATCGAGGAGACACCGCCAGAGGCAATGACGGGGATCGACACGGCCCGCGCGAGCGCCTCGGTGGCCGCGATATTGGGGCCGCCCATGGCACCGTCGCGGTCGATATCGGTGTAGATGATGGCGGCCACGCCCGCGTCCTCAAAGCTTTGGGCGAGGTCGGTGACCATGACGTCCGTCTCCTCGGCCCAGCCGCGCGTGGCCACGCGGCCCCCGCGCGCATCAAGCCCCACGGCGACCTTCCCGGGGAACGCGCGGGCCGCCTCGCGCACGAGGTCGGGCTCTTCCACCGCCACCGTGCCGAGGATCACCCGGGCGAGCCCCTTTGAGAGCCAGGCCTCGATGGTGGCCATATCGCGGATGCCCCCGCCGAGCTGTGCAGGCACCGACGTGGCTGCAAGGATCGCCTCCACCGCCGCGCCATTGACGGGCTTTCCCGCAAAGGCACCGTTCAGATCCACGAGGTGGAGCCATTCGCAACCGGCGGCCTCAAACGCCTTGGCCTGATCGGCCGGGCTGTCGCTGAACACGGTGGCCTTGTCCATCTCACCCCGCAAAAGGCGCACGGCTTGCCCGTCTTTGAGGTCGATGGCGGGATATAGGATCATGGGCAGGCCTCCTGGGTCGGGCGCGCTTTGCCACGCGGGGCAGGGGAATGCAAAGGACCCAACGTCAGACTTGATCGAAGAGCGTGGGCGCGGCAACGCTCAGAGCCATCAGGGAGGAGATAACCCATGAAAACACTGATCGCAGCCGCTGCAATCGCCCTCGCCGGTTCTGCCGCCATGGCAGACGACGTGCTTGGCACCTGGAAGTCCGAGCCAGGCGACACGGGCGGCTTCATCCACGTCGCAATGGTCCAGTGCGGGTCAAAGATCTGCGGAAACATCGTGGAGGTCGTGGGCAACGACAACGATTCCATCGTCGGTCGCCAGATCATCGCCGACATGTCGCCCAACGGAAGCGGCTCCTATTCCGGAGGCACGATCTGGGCCCCGGACCAGGACCGCACGTACCGCTCCAAGATGCAGCTTTCCGGCAACTCGCTCAATGTTGAGGGCTGTGTCCTCGGCGGCGCGATCTGCCGTGGCCAGACCTGGACGCGTATCAACTGAAGCCGGACGACCTGCTTTGACAGCGGCGCCCCATCGCGGGCGCCGTTTTTGCGTGGTGTGTCCCGGATGCCTCCGGAGGGAGTATTTTGGGAAAGATGAAGTCAGGTCCAAGCGAACCGTCGCCCTTTCTTCTGTCGTGAAATACTTCGGGGTCTGGGGCAGCGCCCCAGTTCAGACGGAGCCGATCAGGGCCGCCAGTCGAGAAAGTTCGCGATGAGGCGCAGGCCGGTGGTCTGGCTTTTTTCGGGGTGGAACTGCGTGCCGATCTGCGTGCCAGTGCCCACGATGGCGGTCACGTCGCCGCCATACGCCACATGGGCGAGCCGCTGGCTCTCATCTCCCATCTCCATGTGATAGGAGTGGACAAAGTAGGCGTGATCGCCCGTCGTGATCCCAGCGAGTACAGGGTGATCTGCCGCCTCGAGCACGAGGTCGTTCCAGCCCATATGCGGCACTTTGAGGCCCGGCGCGTCGATGGCCATGACGCGGCCGTCGATCCAGCCGAGGCCCTCTGTGCGTTCGTATTCCGTCCCTTCGCGCGCCATGAGCTGCATGCCCACACAAATGCCCATAAAGGGCCGCCCACGCTCCATCACGGCCTCGCGCAACGCTTCAAGGCAGCCTGACGCTTGCAATGCGGCCGCGCAGGCCGGGAAGGCGCCGTCTCCGGGGAGCACGATGCGGTCGGCGCGCGCGACGTCTTCGGGAGACCGGGTGACGATCACGTCGCCCGCATCGGTCTCCCGGGCCATGCGCTCGAACGCCTTGCGCGCCGAGTGCAGATTGCCGCTGTCGTAGTCGATGAGCGCGGTCAGCACCTCAGAGCGCGCCTTTCGTCGACGGGATCGCATCGGCTTTGCGCGGGTCGGTCTCGAGCGCGTCGCGGAGCGCGCGCGCCACAGCCTTGAAGGCCGCCTCGGCGATGTGGTGGCTGTTGATCCCGTGGAGCCTGTCGACATGGAGCGTGATGCCCCCATGGGTGCTCAGCGCCTGAAAGAACTCGCGCACGAGCTCGGTATCGAACGTGCCGATCTTGGCGGTGGGCATCTCGCAATTCCACACGAGGAACGGCCGCCCGGAGAGATCCAGGGCCGCCCGCACCAGCGCGTCGTCCATCGCAAGGTGGCAATCGCCGTAGCGGCGGATTCCGCGCTTGTCGCCCATAGCCTGCGTCAGCGCCTGGCCGAGTGCGATGCCCACGTCCTCCACGCTGTGGTGATCGTCGATGTGGAGATCGCCCGCGCAGCGCACTTTCATGTCGATGAGGGCATGGCGCGCGAGCTGGTCGAGCATGTGATCAAAAAAGCCCACGCCCGTCTCGTTGTCGTAGCTGCCCGTCCCGTCGAGATCGATCGTCACCTCGATGTCGGTCTCGGCGGTCTTGCGCGTGATGGTAGCTTGGCGCATGGCGCTCTCCTCTCGGTCGGCGCGCCTTATAGCAGCCCGCCGCATTGGCGCAACGCGTGCCTGAGCGCCCGCAGCATTGTGAGCCAAATGCGCCACCCGGGCGACGCTCGGCCACTTGCACTCATGCGCCAAAGCAGGGAGGGTGCGGCGCGGCCAAATCGGGCCGGGCGAGCACGAGAGACATGGCGCAAAAACTCATCCTTGCAGGTGTTCTGGGAGTGGCCGTGGCCGGTGCGGCGGCCTTTGCGCTCATGCCGCGGGGCCCGCAGATTTCAGAGACCGAACCCTTTGCCGCCCCAGGCCTCGAACCGCTCACGATCGGTGAGGCGCAGACGGATTTCTGGCGGCTCACGCCCGCGCTCCTCCTCGTGGTCTATGAGGCGTTTTCCGAAATCCAGGAGGACGCGATCTACGACACGCTCGCAAGTGTCACCCACGGGGATGCGCTCGAATATCTCTATCTGGAGCGTGTGGGTGCCATGGCGGGCGGCGGTCTTGAGGAGGCGGACCAGACGATCCACGAGATCAAGCTTTTGAACACCGCCGTTGCGCGCGAGGCCGCCGCGCTCAAGATCGATGCCTCCTGGCAGGTCATCGGCACGGTGGGCCATGCCGAGCACCTCCATGTGCGCGGCAACACCTACAGCGCCGATCTCTCCGTGGCGCCCGTCGACGGCGCCTGGCGGATCACCGATTTCGAGCTCCTCGATGTGAGCCGCGACGCGGCGGGGGAGACCTTCCTCGCGCCCCAAACCAACTGATGATCACCGTCACTGATCTGACCTTTGGCTATGGCAGCGGCTTCCGGCTGCGCGTCCCTTCCTTTGAGCTCGCCGATGGGGAGCGCGTGGCGATTGTGGGCCCGAGCGGCAGCGGCAAGACCACGCTCCTCAACCTCATCGCGGGGATCCTCGCGCCGGAGGGTGGCCGCATCGATGTCGCGGGCACGGAAGTCACGGGGCTCAGCGAGACCGAGCGGCGCAAGTTCCGGGCGAGCCAGATCGGCTTTGTCTTTCAGGACTTCGCGCTGCTCGACTACCTCTCTGCGCGCCAGAACATCTACTACCCCTACCGGATCACGCCTGCGCTGACGCTCGATGACGCCGTCCGCGACCGGGCGCAGGCGCTCGCCACGGCCTGCGGGATCGGGGACAAGCTCGACCGCCACCCTGCCGCGCTCAGCCAGGGAGAGCAGCAGCGCGTGGCGATCTGCAGGGCGCTCGTCACGCAACCGAAGCTGATCCTGTCGGACGAGGCGACCGGCAATCTCGACCCGGATTCGAAGGCGCGCATCCTCGATCTGCTCTTTGAGCAGGCGGCGGAGGCGGGCGCGGCCGTGCTCGCCGTCACCCATGATCACGAGCTTTTGCCGCGCTTCGAGCGTGTCATCGACTTCGCCCAGTTCCGCGAGGCGCGCGCCGCATGAACGCGCTCTTCCTGGCCTTCGCCTACCTCCGCTACCACTGGGCGCGCAGCCTCGTGCTCGTGCTCGTGGCCGCGCTCATCATGTTCGTGCCGGTGGCCACGCAAACGCTCCTGTCGACGTCCGAGCGCGCGCTCGTGGCCCGGGGGGAGGCGACGCCGCTCCTCCTGGGCAGCCGGGGCTCGCAGCTCGATCTCACCATGGCCGCGCTTTATTTCTCAGAAGAGCGCCCCGACCCCGTCGCCATGCGGGAGGTGGAGGCCGTCTGGGACAGCGGTCTTGGCGTGCCGATCCCCGTCCACACCGCGTTCTCCTCCGGCGGGTTCCGCATCGTGGGCACAACGCTCGACTACTTTGATTTTCGCGGTCTGACCCCGGCGGAGGGGCGGGGCCTTTCCCTCCTCGGCGATGCGCTCATCGGGGCGGATGTGGCAGAGGGGCTCGGCCTCGGCGTGGGCGATGCGCTCGTCTCCGCGCCCGAAAACCTCTTTGACCTCGACGGGGTCTACCCGCTCGAGATGCCCGTCGTGGGCGTGCTGGCGCGCACCAACACGCCTGATGACGGAGCGATCTTTGTCGACATCAAAACGGCCTGGGTGATCCAGGGGATCGGCCACGGGCACGAGGATGTGGTGACCGCCGCCGATGTGGCCTCTGGCACCGCCGCGCTCTCGAACGCTGCCATCGTGCAGTACCAGCGGATCACGTCTGAGAATATCGAGACCTTCCACTTCCACGGCAGCCAGGACGATTTCCCCACCTCCGCCGTGATCGTGGTGCCGAACGACACCCGCTCCGCCACCATCCTCAAGGGCCGCTACCTCGATGCCGAGGGCCCCACGCAGCTCATCGAGCCCGCAGGCGTCATCCAGGGGCTGGTGGACCGGATCTTCCGCATCAAATCGCTCCTCGACGTGGTGACCGCCATCATCGCCATCGCGGCACTTGCCGCCATCGGGCTTGCCGTCTTTCTCAGTTACCGCCTCCGCGCGCGGGAAATCGCCACCGCCGTCAAGCTCGGCGCGCGGCGCGGAATGGTGCTTCGCCTCTTGTCGGCAGAGACAGTCTCATTACTGTTATTGTCAGGCATTATTGCTGCCGCGGGGGCCATCATCGTCTCCCGCAATGCCGAAGCCTGGGTGGGGTGGCTGCTCGCCCTCGGCACATAGCCGCGCACATAAACGGGGGAGGTCCCATGAAACGCAATTTTCTGACTGCATCCATCGCAACACTCATCGCTGCTGCGCCGGCGCTTGCGCATTACGGCATGATCATCCCGGAGGATTCCATGATCAGCCAGGAGGATGGCCGCAGCGTGGGTCTGACGATGTCCTTCTCCCACCCCTTTGAGCTCGACGGGATGATGCTGGAGCGTCCGGCCTCCTTCGCCGTCACCCATGAGGGGGAGACGACCGACCTCCTCGGCATGCTCGAGGACGCCACCGTGATGGACGAGCAGGGCTACACGCTCGATTACCGCCTTGAGCGCCCCGGCACCTATATCTTCACCATGGAGCCCGAGCCCTATTGGGAGCCTGCCGAAGACGCGTTCATCATCCACTACACCAAGACCTACGTGACCGCCTATGGCGACGACGAGGGCTGGGATACAGAGCTCGGCCTCAAGACCGAGATCGTGCCGCTCTCAAAGCCCTTCGGCCTCTGGGAGCACAATGTCTTCCAAGGCATCGTGAAGCTTGATGGCGAGGCCGTCCCCTACGCCGAGGTGGAGGTGGAGTTCTACAACGAGGGCCTCGACGCCACCGTCCCCGATGAGCTGATGATCACCCAGACGGTCAAGGCCGATGCGAGCGGTGTCTTCACCTACGCGCCGCCCACGGACGGCTGGTGGGGCTTTGCCGCGCTCAACACCGCCGATTAC
The DNA here is from genome assembly GCA_039822945.1 of Pseudomonadota bacterium. Lineage (GTDB taxonomy): Bacteria > Pseudomonadota > Alphaproteobacteria > Rhodobacterales > Rhodobacteraceae > Shimia_B. The sequence continues at coordinate 5,493 of JBCBME010000028.1, read as the reverse complement.
ACCCTCACCGAGGCCAGCTCGGGCGAGGACAAGGCCGTCGAACTGGGCGCCGTGATCTGGGTCCATTTCGAAGAGTGGACGGGTCAGTGATCCGCGCGCTCTGCGCCGCATCTGTGGTGGCCGCTGTTCCTTTCGGGGCGGCGGCGCACCAGCTCGTGGTCTTTGCCTCCGTCGATTGCCAGGCAGTGACGGTGGAGGCGAAGTTTTCCAACGGGCGGGTGGCGCAAAAGGGCGATGTACGGGTGCTCGACGGGGAGAACACGTTGCTCACCACGACCGAGCTCATGGAGGACGGCACCGTGAGCGTCCCCCTCGCAGAGCTTGACCATGCAGGCGGCCTCCTCATCGAGGTCGACACCGGCGGGCACGACAATTACTGGATCGTCACGCCCGAAGATATCGCACGCAACTGCGGGAGCTAACCCTTTGACACCCTTGCGTTCCATCGCTGCCGCAGCGCTCCTTGCGCTGTCCGGTCAGGCCGCTACAGCTCAGGACAGGCCAGAGATCATGGCCGTGAATTACGCGCTTCAGCATTTCGCGCAGACGCTGGTGGGCGATGCCGCAGAGGTGACGTTTCCGGTGCCCGCGGGCGTCGATCCGTCCTTCTGGCGTCCGTCGGTTTCCGACATCAGCGCGGTGCAGGCGGCTGATCTGATCCTTCTCAATGGCGCGGGCTTTGCCACCTGGGTGGACCGGGTGTCCCTGCCGCGCTCGCGGCTCCTGAATACGTCGCGCGCCATCACAGAGAGCTACATCGTCACAGAGTCGATCACCCACAGCCACGGCGATGGCGGGGAGCACAGCCATGAGGGGCTCGCCTCCTACACCTGGCTCGATCCCACGCTCGCGGCAGAACAGGCCGCCGCCATCGCAGGTGCCATCGCCCAACGCGATATCGCCCCGGCGGAGGATGTCTTTGCCGCGCTCACGAACCTCACCGAGGCGCTCGAGGCGCTGGATGCGGAGACGGCCACGGCGCTGGCGGGCGCTGCTGGCCTGCCGCTCATCACCACCCATCCGCGTTACGAGTATTTCGCCGCGCGGTATGGCCTCTCGCTCACCGATCTCGAATGGGAGGCCGGGGCCGCCCCCGATGCGGGCGAGCTGGCCGAGCTTGAGGCCGCAGCAGAGGAGACCGGCGCCGCGATCCTGATCTGGGAGGCCGCACCACCGGCAGAGGCCATCGCCGCCGTCGAGGCACTGGGCCTCACCAGCGTCGTCTTTGAGCCCATGGCGCAGACTCCGAGCTCCGGTGACTTCATCGCCGTCTACGAGGCCGCCGTCGCCGATCTCGCCGCGGCCATCAGCGACCGCCCCGCCAACTAGCCCGCGCGCGGCGGGTAAAAGATCGCGCCGGGGAGATAGCCCTTCGGCAGATCCATCCCCACGGGCAATGCGCGCCCCGTGGCGATGTAATCCGGCAAAAGATGCGTGTGCGGCCCGGGCGGGGAGGATGCCCCCGGCGGCGGGATCGCCCCCGATACCTCTAGCCGCCCCAGCGCGCTTTCCACCACCCGCACAGGGCTTGTGGCGAGAAGCGGACCGCCGATCCGCGGCAGCGCTTCTCCGAAAGACAGCCCTTCAGCCGCCTTCAGCGCTTCTGCCGCGGCACCGGGGCCCACACGAACGCAAAAGCGGCCCTCCTTTCGCGCAAGGCCAAGGTCAAAGAGCCGCCCGGCATCGTCCATCAGCGCCGCATCATCGGGCCCGAGATCGGCGAGGGCAGGGGCCACGGGGAGCTGGCGTTGCTCCTGCGACACCGCGAGCACGATGCGCGGCGCGGCGGTCTCGGGCGGGTCGAACGTGAGCGCGCGCACGCTGTCATCGATCCGCATGCGCAAGGCGCCGCCCTCGGTGCGGGCCGCGATCTCCTCGCCCTCGCGGCTGATCTCAACGGCGTGCCCGGGAGCGGCGGTGAACTCCGCCACCGCGCCCACCACACCCATCACCCAGGTGCCTTGCCCCTCCGCACAGATGCGGGCCACGAAATCGCGGATGTCATCCGTGCTCCAATCAAGGCGCTGGCACGCGACGCCCATGGCCGCGAGCCGCTCTGGGATCGCGCGCCAGACTGCGTCCCGCCACTCTCGAGGCTGCTTGCGCCAATCCACGATCTCGGTTCCGTCGCGCCCGCAGCCGCGGCACCAATTCGTCACTGGATCGAGCGTGCAGACCCCTATGCAGGGGCTTGTTACGTCCATGTGTCTCTCCCTTGCCCGGGCGCGAGCGCCGCAACAATCGCGTCGAGCCCGTCGGTCAGCGCCGCGGGCCCAGGTTGGAGGATAAGCGGCGATTTGATCTCGTGAATGCGACCGTTTTGTACGGCAGGCAGCGCGTCCCAACCGGGGCGCGCGGCGATCTTTTCGGGGCGCACCTTCTTGCCGCACCAGGAGGCGAGGATCACGTCGGGTGCTGCGTTGATCACGTCGTCCGGGGCGATGATGCGGTCTTTCGCGGCGGCCTCGCGCGCCTGTGCGGGAAAGACATCGATGCCGCCTGCCACTTCTACAAGCTCGGAGACCCAGCGGATCCCCGAAATGAGCGGCGCGTCCCATTCCTCGAAGTAGACGCGTGGCCGCCCGGCCTCTGACGCCGTGGCCTGCACGCGCGCGAGCCGCGCCTCGTAGGAGGCTGCCAGCGCCTCCGCCCGCGCGGCTTGGCCCACCGTGGCCCCAAGGTGGCGGATCATGGCGAGGATCCCCGCAATGTCGCGCTGGTTGTAGGCCGTCACCGTCACCCCTGCGCGGATGAGTTCGGCCGCGATATCGGCCTGCAGATCCGAAAACGTGAGCACGAGATCGGGCGAGAGCGCGAGGATCTTTGGAATATCGGCAGAGGTGAAGGCAGAGACCCGCGGCTTTTCCGTCCGCACGCGCTTGGGGCGCACCGCGTAGCCGGACACGCCCACGATCCGCGCGTCTTCTCCCAAAAGGTAGAGCGTCTCGACCGTTTCTTCGGTCAAACACACAATGCGTTCTGGCGGGAAGGCTCTCATGGCGTCTCAGGCGTTTGGCATGCGCCGAAAGGGTAGCCCGCGCCGCGGGCCGCGACAGGCCGAAAGCGACCTCACGCTCCCCCGATCCGGCGGTGGGGAATTCCTGACTTGCTGGAATTCTCCCTATGGTTGAGTTTGCGCCTCGGGTGCCAGGCCATTTTGCCTGACGTATTTTCAGCGCCCGTCATTTAAAACTGGAGCATTTTTATGCGCATTCACATCGAAGAAGTCCCCTTGGGGGCACGGCGACGTGTCGCCCAACTCCTTGAAACCATTCGTGGAACAGAGCTCGACCCCACGCGTGGTCGGGCGAGCCTGACCGGTGAGGTCAACGCCATATACCGGCCTGATCTCAAAGACGTGGCCTACTATGAATTCGTGGTGGATCTCGGCCGCGGCGAAGGCCGCCGCGTGGCGATCTCGGGCCGCGGCAATGGGGAGGAGCGGCTGCCCGCGCGGCACGGCTTTATCATCGCCTCAAGCGATCGCCACGATCACCCGGTCTCGCACTGGTCTCTCGACCGCGAGCCGCCCAGCCACCAGATCGCCACCGCCGCAAAGGAAGGCGCAGGCAAGATCGCCCGCATCTTCAAGCTCGACGCGCTGGCTTATGCCGGTGAAAGCGAGGGCGGCGCGTTCATGGGCCAAACCGGGCAGATGCCCATGCCCATCGAGGGCCTCCCCGACGACCCCGAAAAGATGGCGGGCAAGATCTCGTCCTCCCTGGTGCGGCCCGCTGAGGGTTCTGAGAGCGACGAGGCCCCCGGCGACGACCGTGAGACGATGACCGAGGGCGCGCGCCGTCAGGTCACCAAGATCGGTGAGGTCAGCGGCTGGGAGGAGCTGCGCGAGGGCTATGCCGAGGCGTTCGGCCCCCTCCTTGAAGGGCTCAAGCAAAGCGCCTCCGCCTCTTGGGAGATCGAGGATCTCGTGGGCGAATACGGCGAGGGTATCCAGACCGGCACGACCCACAAGGTCGCGCTGCTCGAGCCCGATGCCAGCGTGGAGATCTCGGGCGAGGGCGCCGAGCTCGTGGAGCTCGAGCCCATGGAGACGAGCGAGATGGGCGGCTGCGTGGCCATCCATGTGGCCGACAAGCGGCTCTCAAACGAGCTCTGCTTCGAGCTCGACATCTCCTACCGGTCCGGCCTGCAGGAGCAGCTGCGCTTTTTCGTGGTGTCTCCCGGCACCCCGTCGAGCCGCAAATCTGACAATTCCATCAACATGTTCGAGGAGTAAGACCCATGGCATATACCTATTACTGGGCCGACGGCTCCGTCACGGAACAGGTCTACAACCAGTTCGAAGAAAATGGCTGCTACATCGGATGTGGCGCCGTGGCGTGGACGATCCTCTTTCTGTGGGGCGACCGGCAAGCGGGCACGGGCAACAGCTACTGGGCGCCGCGCTGGGGGCTTTACCGCCAGAACGGCGGCACAGGCCCGGACGCGCTCTCACCCACGGGGATGACCGCGGGCGTGCGCAACGTGATCCGCGAGATCGCGGGCCATATCGGCACGTTCTGCTCCTTCGGGCAGGGGGCCACGCATCCCGCCACCATGGCGCAGGCCAGCCGCTACTTCCGGCGGCGCACCGGCACGCGCCTCGTGGAGCACCACAACATCTTTGGCGCCCATGAGGCACGGCTGCGGAACTACGCCCGCAACAGCATCCGTGATCGCGGCACGCCCGCCATCATCGGCACGGGCTGGCTCAGCCACTACCCGGTGGCCTACGGCTACAAGTGGCAGCGCCGCACCGTGCGCAAGAGCTTCCTGTGGCACAGCTGGGACGAGGTGGTCTACGACCGCTGGTTCTACGTGAACCAGGGCTGGGGCGGCTACGGCAACGACTGGGTCCCGGCGGATACTTGGTTCTCTGGCGAGATCTATCCCTAAGCCGTCGCACGCAAGACCCGCGAGGGGGGGACAGCGAGGGGGACGGGGGCGGAGCAGCGATGCTTCGCCCCTTTTCTCATGCCTCAGCTCAGGTCGCACTCCGCGGATCAAGGAGTGTCGCCAAAAGCCGCGCGCGCGTCACGCTGCCGATGGCGCGCTCCCCGTCCATGACGCGGCAGGCCTCGTGATCGGCGCTGAGGAGGCGCATGATCTCCTCCACCTTGGTATCCGCACTTACGCTCGGGCCCTCGGCGACCTCAGCAGACATCACATCAGTGGCCGTGAGCACATTGAGCGGGTTCATGTTTGCGACAAAGTCCGCCACGTAAGCATTTGCCGGTGCTGAGAAAATCTCCCGCGGGGTGCCGCATTGCACGATCCGCCCGCCTTCCATGATGGCGATGCGGTTGCCGATCTTGAACGCCTCGTCGAGGTCGTGACTGACAAAGATGATCGTGCGCTGAAGCCGCTCCTGCAGCTCGAGGAGCTCGTCTTCGCGAACCGGATCGCGAAGCACGTCAAGTCGAACGCGATCGTGCTGTCGAAGGACTGCACCGTCACCGGGGTCGGTGCGGGTCAGATGAGCCGCGTCGACGC
>JBCBME010000027.1:0-14618 GCA_039822945.1 Pseudomonadota bacterium | reverse complement strand
CCATACCGTCAACATGCCGCGTGAGTTTCGAACCACCCTGAACAGGCAAGCCGGGAGGTTTGTTCAATGCAAGGATGTGGTCGTCGCGATAGATGACGTGGCTGCGGATCATCTCAGCGTCTCGGGGATCGACCTCATCGACGCTTTTCGAGAGGCTCACCTCGGGCAATGGCGGCACGCGCAGCATTTGACCAACCTCTACGCGTGTCGATGCTTTTACGCGACCACCATCGAGGCGCAGCTCTCCTTTTCGGCACATCTTCTCAATGCGCCCCTGCCCAAGCTGGGGAAACTGCCGCTTGAGAAACCTGTCGAGGCGCTGGCCCCCGTCACCCGCGGCGATTTCGATCGTCTGCACGCGGCTCATGAGAGGCGCCCCATCAGTATTAGGCCAGCCAGTGCGGCGAGGAGGCTCAAAGTGACGGACCCCAGCACATAGGCGACTGCACCCGCCACCTGTCCGTCTTGCATCAGTCTCAGCGTATCCAGTGAGAACGTCGAAAAGGTCGTGAAACCGCCAAGTAAACCAAGAACGAGAAACGGGAACAAAGGCCCGCTTCGATCAATCCCCGCGGCCCAGGCGAGCCCTATGACGAAAGAGCCAAGAACGTTGACCGTAAGTGTGCCCAGAGGAAACGCGACCGACATCCCAACGAGCGCCCTGAGCACCGAGCCCACCGCGCCACCGAGCGCCACATATCCCAGCGTTGCCAACATGCTACGTCGATGTATGGGCCGCGCGGTCATGTCAACGGGCGAGGCTGCCTCAACGGCGATCTAGGTGCTTCGCTTGGCCCGAAGCTTCTCGAAATACTCGACGCGCTTTTTCAGCTCCCGCTCAAAGCCGCGTTCGACAGGTGCGTAGAGTTGGGGCCGCGCCATGCCTTCGGGAAAGTAGTCTTGGCCCGAAAAGCCATCCTCGGCGTCGTGATCGTAGGCGTATCCTGCACCAAACCCCTGCTCTTTCATCAACGAGGTCGCCGCATTCAGGATATGCATCGGCGGCGGCGCGGAGCCGCTTTCCTTTGCAAGACGCCGCGCAGCCTTGTAGGCGGCATAGCCCGCGTTCGATTTTGGCGCGAGCGCCAGATACGTCACGGCCTGCGCCAGCGCGAGCTCTCCTTCCGGGCTGCCCAAGCGCTCGTAAATCTCCCATGCTTCTCGGCAGATACCCTGCGCCTGCGGATCAGCGAGACCGATATCCTCCACCGCCATTCGAGTGATGCGGCGCGCGAGATAGCGTGGGTCTTCGCCACCTTCGAGCATGCGGGCAAACCAATAGAGTGCAGCGTCCGGATCCGAGCCGCGGACGGATTTGTGCAAGGCAGAGATGAGGTTGTAGTGCGCGTCGCCTGACTTGTCGTACTGTGCTGCGCGGCGCATGAGGCGGCGCGCCATCTCAGCCGACGCAAGCGGCGCGTCTACGGGCCAAGCGGCGATCTGTTCCACCAGGTTCAGAAGCGCACGACCGTCTCCATCCGCCATCTCCTTGAGATCGGCGCGCGCCTCAGGCTGAAGTGGAAGGCTGAGATCGAGAGCTGCTTCTGCGCGGGCAATAAGCTCTTCCAGATCATCGTGCGACAAGCGCTCCAACATCAGCACCTGTGCACGGCTCAATACAGCTGCGTTGAGCTCGAAGGAGGGGTTTTCCGTCGTCGCACCCACGAGGAGGATCGTTCCGTCTTCCATGTGGGGCAGAAACCCGTCCTGCTGGGCCTTGTTAAAGCGATGGATCTCGTCGACGAACAGAAGCGTCCCTTGCCCGTGGCCGCGCCGCATCTTGGCGGCCTCAAAGACCTTGCGAAGCTCGGAGACACCCGAAAAGATCGCCGAGATCTGAACGAAGTGGCGGTCCGTGGCGTGGGCAAGAAGCCGTGCAATGGTGGTCTTTCCAACGCCAGGAGGCCCCCAAAGGATCAGCGACCCAAGCGATCCGGCTTCGAGCATGACGCCCAGAGCCCCAGTTGGCCCCAAAATGTGCGTCTGACCAATCACGTCCGAAAGCGAGTGTGGCCTGAGCCGATCCGCCAGTGGGCGGGGCCCTGCGTGATCTGGGCCTGCGTCTTCTTTTGGTTGCGATGTGGTGAACAGATCGGCCATGGCGAGACCATGGGACATGGATCGCACAGAGAAAAGGCCCCTGCGCGGTGCAGGGGCCCTCTTCGACTGAACGCGAGCTGAACTGACGTTAGTGAAGCTTATCGGCGAGGTTCAGCAGAACGCACTGGTTGTTGATGCCGTCGAGCTCCATGACCCGGCCAGCCGCGACACCGTCAAGGCCACAACGACGCGCCCACCGCGGCCAGTTGGCCGGAATGAGGCCCAGCACCTGAGCAGCCCCAAGCTCCCGCGCTGCGCGGGTCATCTCGGTGATCAGCATCGCATGCACGCGCCGCCGGATGCGCTGGGGCGTACTGTGGCTGACAAAGACACGGCTTGATTCCCAGATGTTCTCGGCAACAGGAGCGGCTTCGTAGAGAAGCGTTTGCGGAATTGTATCGAGAAGCCCCATCTGAGCGTCGCGGATCATGTAGCTATAGATGCCACAGCGCGCCGTCGTGGGCGTCAAACGAATACCCGCATAAACTTCGCCAAATTCATGGACTGCGACCCAGCGGCTCGCAGGTGTGTCATACTGATCGTATTCCATGCCCATGGCTTCGGGCAGATCCCAGTTATTTTGGATGATAAACGACTGCCGCCGTGCGCGAAGCACATTGGCAAAAAGCTCGCCATGGTTGTGTAGATTGGCGAAAGAAAGAGTGGTCGTTTGCATGGTGGTCCCCAGGTTTTTACAGTGACGATACTCCCTGCGCCGCAATCCAGCGGGCTGCAGTCAGCTACAAAAGCCCGTAATCCTTGGCGCGCTGGATCGCTTCGGCCGTGGTGCGCGCGAACAGCTTGTCGCGTGCCGCCGTGAGCCTGGCTTTCAGAGCACTTTCGGAAATGTTGAGCTTAGCAGCTGCGGCCAGATGCCGATCCCCTTCGGCGATGTAGCGCAGAGCGGTGAGTTGTGCCTCGGTGAGGCGCTCAGGAGGCTGCGTAAGTTTGTGCAACCGCCTGATATGATGCGAAAGAACAGCGATCTCCGCATCTGAGAACTCCCGATCCGACCGGGCGACCGAGCCGATGGTCCGCGAACGGAGCTCTCCCATCGGCACGACGACACCGAAACGCAATCCATGAGAGGCAGCCTCTTCAAGGATTCCAAACGGGTCGGGGATCTCGATTTCGCTCCAGCGGGAGGGCGCCTCCTGACCGAAGCCACACGCAACCACCGGATCACGCAAGGCATAGCCCTGTGCCGTGTAGGCATCGATCCAAGGTTGCGGGAACGTCTGGATCGTCATCAAAGGCGAGGTAAAGCGAATATGAAGCCCGAGGAAGTATCCTGCGGGCGCCAAATGCGCGATCTCTCCCAAGATCTCATCGAGATCAGATTTACCAGACATGCATATATGAAGCGCCTATTTCACTCACCTTTTCAACCCTTGATTGAACGCCCGGAACCGCGTGACGCCCATTGGGTTAATACGTTAACAAAACGTTAAAATATGAGATTTTTCAAGCCATTCGTGGCGCTTGGACGCACACGATAGCGTGCTCCAAAAACAAAAAGCCCCGCCGAAGTGGCGGGGCTTTTCAACCGTCGGTTTATTGACGTTATGCGTCGGCCGCTTCGGCCTCCTCACGCGCTTTGTCAGCAGCACCTTTGGCAGCAGGATCGCGGTCCACGAACTCGATGATCGCCATCGGCGCCATGTCACCGTACCGGAAGCCTGCCTTCAGGACGCGAATATAGCCACCGTTGCGCTCTTTATAGCGGGGGCCGAGTACGTCGAAGAGCTTGTCGACATGTGCAGCCTGCTTGAGGCGCGCTGCGGCCAAACGCTTGGCATGGGCATCGCCCTTCTTGCCGAGTGTGACGAGCTTTTCGACAACACGACGCAATTCCTTGGCTTTCGGCAACGTCGTTTTGATTTGTTCGTGCTCAATGAGCGACCCGGCCATGTTGGCAAACATCGCTTTGCGATGTTCATGGGTTCGGTTTAGGCGGCGGTATCCGCGGGCGTGACGCATGGTTTCAATCCTTCATTTATGCTTTGTCTGGCGGCCCATGCGTGCGGGCCGCTCTCCTTATTGGGGCGGTATTGCCCTTTTGGTTCGCCGGAGCGCCCTTCCGTTATCCTCGGTGAATTCACCTTGGGGGACGTCCAGGCGCTCCGTGTCTTGTTCGCCTAGAAGTTGTCTTCGAACTTCTTGGCGAGGTCTTCAATGTTATCCGGTGGCCAATCTTCGACGTCCATCCCGAGATGCAAGCCCATGCCGGAAAGCACTTCCTTGATCTCATTGAGGGACTTACGACCAAAGTTCGGCGTCCGAAGCATCTCGGCCTCGGTCTTTTGGATCAGGTCACCAATATAGACGATGTTGTCGTTCTTCAGGCAGTTTGCCGAACGCACGGAAAGCTCAAGCTCATCCACTTTCTTCAGAAGAAGCGGGTTGAACTCCAGGCCATCATCTTCTGCAGCGGCCGTCGCGCTTTCAGGCTCGTCGAAGTTGACGAAGATCGACAGTTGATCCTGTAGGATACGCGCGGCATAGGCCACGGCATCGTCTGGCGTGATCGCGCCATCGGTTTCGATCTTCATGGTCAGCTTGTCGTAGTCGAGAACCTGACCCTCACGCGTCGGCTGCACATCGTAGGAGACGCGCTTGACGGGCGAGTAGATCGCATCGATCGGCATGAGGCCAATGGGGGCATCTTCAGGACGGTTCTTGTCGGCCGCGACATAGCCTTTGCCGGTATTCACCGTGAGCTCCATGAACACGTCGGCCCCCTCATCGAGATGGCAAATCACGTGATCTTTGTTGAGCACTTCGATGCCTGCGCTCTCAGAGATATCGCCAGCCGTAACAACGCCTGGGCCCTTTGCAGAGATCGACAGACGTTTGGGGCCTTCAACCTCCATGCGGATCGCCACACCCTTAAGGTTGAGCACGATATCGGTGACGTCCTCACGGACACCGGCAACCGACGAAAATTCGTGCAGGACGTTGTCGATCTGCACGCTCGTGATGGCGGCACCTTGCAGCGACGACATCAGAACGCGGCGCAGCGCGTTCCCGAGCGTCAGGCCAAAGCCACGCTCCAGCGGTTCCGCGACCACGGTCGCATTCTTTGAGGGATCATTCCCAGGTTTGACGTCGAGCTGCGTGGGTTTAATCAGCTCGGCCCAGTTCTTGTGGATCATAGTGCCTCCATTCTTGCCCGCGCGTTGGATCCGGGTGCGCGAGCGTCCCGAGGGTCTTCAAATGTCGTGGGTGGGGTGTTGCGGCACCCCAACCTGTTATGCGAACGCGTGGCGCCCGACGTGCTAGACGCGGCGGCGCTTCGGCGGGCGGCAGCCATTATGGGCAATCGGGGTCACATCGCGGATGGACGTCACCGTAAAGCCCAGAGCAGCAAATGCGCGCAGTGCGCTTTCGCGGCCCGAGCCCGGCCCCTGCACCTCAACCTCGAGCGTTTTCACGCCGTGATCTTGTGCCTTCTTGCCCGCATCCTCAGCAGCCATCTGTGCCGCGTAGGGCGTGGACTTCCGCGAGCCTTTGAAGCCCATGGTACCCGCCGACGACCATGCAATGGCATTGCCCTGCACATCGGAGATGAGGATTTTCGTGTTGTTGAACGAAGAATTCACGTGGGCCACGCCCGATGCGATATTCTTGGAAACCTTGCGCTTAGGAGCGCGACGATCACGTGCCATGTCTCGGTGCTCCTCTTACTTCTTCTTGCCGGCGATGGGCTTCGCGGGACCTTTGCGCGTGCGCGCGTTGGTGTGCGTGCGCTGGCCGCGAACCGGCAGGTTGCGGCGATGGCGCAGGCCGCGGTAGCAGCCGAGGTCCATCAGACGCTTGATGTTCATCTGCACGTCGCGGCGCAGATCGCCCTCGACGGTGAGGTTCGCGTCGATGTGCTCGCGGATGGCGAGGACTTCGGCGTCAGAAAGCTCATTCACGCGACGGGTCGCGTCGATATTCACGGCTTCGCAGATACCTTTGGCCGTGGTGTGGCCAATACCGTGGATATAGGTGAGCGCGATCGGGACGCGCTTCGCGGTGGGGATGTTTACGCCGGCAATACGGGCCAAGGCGATATTCCTTTCAAACTGCGGGTCCGTAACACCAGACCCTTTTTTCACAGACAAAGGCCCGAGCGATGGCGCGGGCCTCTATGGAAGGTGATCAAGGCGCATCAAAGTGCGTCAAATCTCCGGGATGTGGGCAGGTAGGGCGAATCGCGTCGGGCGTCAAGCCTCCTTGGTCACGCGCTTGTCTATCCGGCTTCACGCCGCCACGTCATGCGTAAGGACTATGCGTCGAGCAGGCCCGAGATCGAGTTTTCCACCTCGTCCATCGATGCGAGCCCATCGACGGCCTGAAGATCCCCTTTGGCGTAGTAGTAGCCGATAAGAGGAGATGTCTTCTTGTAGTACTCCATCAGGCGCACCTTGAGGCTTTCCTCGTTGTCATCTGCGCGCACGGGTTGGCCTGCTGCGGCTGCCTGCTTCGCGCGTCCTACGATGCGCTCAACGAGGACGTCATCATTGACCTGAAGCTCGATGACAGCGTCGAGATCTTGCTGCTTGGCATCAAGCAGAGCGCCGAGGGCGTCGGCTTGCGCAAGTGTGCGCGGAAATCCGTCAAAGATGAAACCGTTGCAGCGGCTGTCCATCATGCAGTGATCAAGCTTTTCCTCGATAAGCCCGATCACGATCTCATCGGTCACGAGTTCTCCCGCATCCATGATCGCAGCAACGCGCTTACCCATGTCAGTGCCGGAGGTCTTGGCCTCGCGCAGCATGTCTCCTGTTGAGAGCTGCACCATGCCACGTTTCTCTACGAGCTTTGCAGCCTGTGTGCCCTTGCCAGCCCCGGGCGGGCCCAGAAGAATGATATTCATCGACGTTGCGGTCCCCTGTTTTTGCGCCCGCTCTTACGGCGGAGCTGCGATTTCTCCAACAGGCCCTCATATTGATGGGCTAGGAGATGCGATTGGATCTGCTGAATGGTGTCCATGCCCACCGATACGATGATCAGCACAGCCGTGCCGCCAAAGACGAATGGGATGTTGAGCTGCGTGCGGATTACCTCGGGCAGGAGCGCCACAAGCGCGAGGTATCCTGAGCCGAGAACGAGAATGCGTGTCACCACGTAGTCGAGATATTCCGCAGTGCGCGCGCCAGGCCGGATACCTGGGATGAAGCCGTTCTGGTTCTTCAAGTTGTCGGCCACATCCTCAACCTTGAACGAAACTTCCTTGGTGTAGAAGTACGTGAAAAAGATGATCATGCCCCCGAAGAACAGCAGGTAAAGCGGCTGACCGGGGCCGAAATAGGCGAGGATCGTCGACATGACGGGTCCGGATTGGCCGCCCGAAAACGTGCTGATCGTCGTCGGGAGAAGAAGCAGGGCGGATGCAAAGATCGCCGGGATCACGCCCGCCGGGTTCACCTTGATCGGCAGGTGGGAGGAGCCCCCCTCATAGACCTTCATCCCTTGCTGACGGCGCGGATACTGGATGTGTATCTTGCGGAGCGCCCGCTCCATGAACACCACAAAGGTCAGCACAACCGCCACCATGGCCAGAACGCCGATGATGACAGCAGGGGAAATTGCGCCCGTCCGGCCCTGGGCGAAGAAGCCCGCGAGCTGTGCCGGGATCTCGGCGATGATGCCCACGAAGATGATGAGCGAGATGCCGTTCCCGATGCCACGCGCGGTGATCTGCTCACCGAGCCACATCAGGAACATCGTGCCACCCACCAGCGAAATCACGCAGGCCGCACGGAAAAAGAGGCCCGGATCGCTCGCGAGGCCGCCAGCTTCGAGCGAAACCGCCAGCCCGTAGGCCTGGAACGTAGCCAGCACCACGGTGCCATACCGGGTATATTGATTGATCTTTTTGCGGCCCTGTTCGCCTTCTTTCTTGAGCTGCTTGAGCGGCTCCCACATTGCCGCGAGAAGCTGCACGATGATCGAGGCGGAGATGTAGGGCATGATGCCCAGCGCGAAGAGACCCATGCGGGAGAGTGCGCCACCGGTAAAGGCGCTCAAAAGACCGCCAATCCCGCCCGCTGCCTGCTCCATGAACCGCTGCAGCTCTTGCGCGTCGATGCCAGGCACCGGGATGTACGTGCCAACGCGGTAGACCACGAGGAGCATGATCGCGAAGAATATGCGCTGCCTGAGCTCGGTGGCTTTTCCAAGCGCCGCCCAGGACGTGTTGGAGGCCATCTGTTCGAGTTGCGAAGCCATGTGTCTCTCCCAGCAAAACGCCGCCCTCGGGGTCCCGTGGCGGCGTTAGGAACTTGCGGATAGATTTAGGCGGGGTGCGCAGCACCCACAACCTTATTCCGCTGCTGCTGCCGCGCTCGTGACCGTAAGAGAGCCGCCAGCGGCCTCCACGGCTTGGACGGCAGAGGCCGACGCGCCGGTGACGGTGATGTTCGCTTTTGCAGTGAAATCGCCCTTGGCGAGCACGCGCACGCCGTCGAGCTTACGGCGGACAACGCCCGCTTCCACGAGCGCGTCTTCGGTGATGTCGCCCGAGAGCTTCTTGGCATCGATGAACTTCTGGATGATGCCGAGGTTCACCACGGCGAGTTTTTTGCGGTTGGGCTTGTTGAAGCCGCGCTTGGGCAAACGCTGGTAGAGCGGCATCTGGCCACCCTCGTAGCCGTTGATGGCCACACCCGAGCGGGATTTCTGGCCCTTGATACCACGGCCGGCAGTCTTTCCCTTGCCAGAGCCCGGACCGCGACCAACGCGCATCCGTTTCTTGGTGGCACCGGGATTATCCCGCAATTCATGCAGTTTCATATCGCTTCTCCTCGCCGGACCTCCGCCCCGAAGCGAACGAGAGCGGCACACGGCATTTATGTTTCGAGTCAGGGGCGCGTGGCCCACCGGCGGCGTATACTCAGCGCATGCGGCGAGCACAAGCACTGGGACAAAGTGTAAAGCGCCGGGAGTTGAGGTGAGAGATTGGACATGACCCGTACGGGGCTCGTTACGGCTGCTTCCTTCCGGACCTGACCGGGTTGGCGAGGCGCACGCCCACACCAACCTCTCGATGGTCTACTTAATCGGCTCACCGCACGGCTGCAAGGTGGCGCGCAATGCGTAGGGTTGTGGCCAGAGAGCCGACATGCGAGGCCCGCCAGAGCAATTATCGAAAGGGTCTGCAGCGTGAAGGGCGCAGAAACGGTGACATTTGGCGGCTCCGCCTTCGACAGGGCCGCAGAATTGCGGGGGGAGACCTCGCTGCCACCGGGGGATCTCGTGGTGCTGTGGCGTGGAAAGCCTGCCATCGCCGATACCGGCACCCTGGCGCGTATCCGCTCTGATCACCCGCTTGCCCAAGGTTCAGCGCCCCGGATCCTTCTTGGACGTGATGACGACGGGACCATCCTCGAGGCCCTCGATATCTCAAGCTGGGAGCCTGATGGCCTCGACGCCGCGGCGTTGACGGGCTTCTCTGACCCTACCCTGCAGCGCCATCCTGACCTGCCGAACGCCGCGTTTGCGGAACTTCGCATGGCGATGACAAAGCTTACTCCA
This sequence comes from Pseudomonadota bacterium, assembly GCA_039822945.1. GTDB lineage: Bacteria > Pseudomonadota > Alphaproteobacteria > Rhodobacterales > Rhodobacteraceae > Shimia_B. The sequence goes on along the minus strand of JBCBME010000027.1, from coordinate 4,994 downwards.
CGGGATGCAGAGCTCGCCGCCACAGCGCGCGGGCTCTTTGAGTGGCACCGTACCCACGGGTTTTGCGCACGCTGCGGTGCCCCGTCCGAGCTGAGCCAACGCGGCTGGCAGCGTAATTGCGATGCCTGTGGGCGCCATCACTTTCCGCGCACGGACCCTGTCGTGATCATGCTCGTTCTCCACGGCAATTCCGTTCTCGTGGGGCGCTCCCCCGGTTGGCCCCAGGGGATGTACTCCCTTCTTGCAGGCTTCATCGAACCTGGAGAGACGATGGAAGCAGCGGTGCGCCGGGAGGTCTTTGAAGAAGCGGGCGTTCGTGTGGGAGACTTAGGCTATTTGGCCAGCCAACCTTGGCCTTTTCCCGCTTCGCTCATGCTCGGATGCATTGCTTATGCCGAGACGACAGAGATCACTCTTGACCCGAACGAGCTCGATGACGCGCGTTGGGTAACGAGAGAAGACATGGTTGAAGCGATGGCCGGGCGACACCCCGACATCAGCGGCGCACGCAAGGGGGCGATCGCGCACTTCTTAATCTCGCGTTGGGTGGCCGACCGCCTCGATTAACTCTAATTCAGGTTGTAGGTGAAATGACCATGCACGCCGGATGCAATCACGGTAGCGGCACTACAAGAAAGCGAGGGCAGTCATGAAGTTTTCGAGCCGGGAAGACGTGGAACTTCCCATTGAACGGGTTTTCGACGCCGTCACCGATTTCGACATGTTTGACCGCCGCGCGCTCAGACGCGGTGCAGAAGTCTCCCGCACCGACCCGCCCACGGGCAAGGGCCAGGGTACAAGCTGGGATGTCTCTTTGCAGTTTCGGGGGCGCGAACGCGAGCTGCAGGCGCAGGTGACCGAGTATTCTCAGCCTGAAAGCATGGCGATCAAGTCTCAGAGCGGCGGTCTCAAAATCGACCTGACGGTTGCGCTGGTGGCCCTGAATCCGCAAAAAACGAGGGTCATCATCGGACTGGAGCTGACACCAAGTAACCTCTCGGCTCGGCTTCTTGTGCAATCACTCAAGCTGGCCAAAGCATCGCTTTCCAAGCGTTTCTCCACGGCCATCACGGACTATGCCCGGTCGCTGGAGCAAGAAAACACGCCCCCGCGCGCCGCGCAGGCGTGAACGCGTTCAGGCGTCGCGGCGGGGATCTGCAGGGTAGGTCCCGAGGACTTTCATATACTGGGTGAAGAAGCCAAGCTCCTCGAACGCGAGCTTGAGGTCGTCATCTTTGGGATGACCTTCCACATCGGCGTAAAACTGGGTCGCCGTGAAGTGCCCTCCCACCATGTAGCTTTCGAGCTTGGTCATGTTCACACCGGTGGTCGCAAAGCCACCCATGGCTTTGTAGAGGGCCGCCGGGATGTTTCTGACCTGGAAGACGAAGGTGGTGATCATCCGATCCGCCCGCCGTGTCATATCGGCGTAAGGTGCCATGAGCAGGAAACGAGTTGTGTTGTTGGCGTCGTTTTCGATGCGCTCTGCAAGGGGCGTGAGGCCGTAAATCTCTCCAGCGAGCGATGAGGCAAGCGCCGCCTGGCTCTTGTCACCCCGCTCGGCCACCTCCATCGCAGCGCGTGCATTGTCCGAGGCGATCCGCCCGGAAATGCCGTTGGCTTTCAAGAATTCCGAGCACTGCGGAAGGATGACGAGGTGGCCATGGGCTTCCTTTACATCTTCGAGCGACGCGCCAGGCACGCCGAGAAGACTGATTTCCACCTTCACGAATGTCTCCGCGATGATGTGGAGCCCGCTCTCGGGCAAAAGGCGGTGGATGTCGGCCACGCGCCCGTAGGTGGAGTTTTCGACAGGCACGACAGCGAGCTCAGCTTCGCCGCCACGCACAGCCGCGATGACATCCTCAAAGGTCGCGCAGGGCAATGGCGTGTGGTTCGGACGCACGGACAGGCACGCCTGATGGCCATAGGCGCCCAGCTCTCCCTGGAACGCGATGCGTTTTGATGCTGCTGGCATGCGCTAGGCCTCCCTACCCCGCCGTCAACACGATGCGGTCGTTTGGTCGCGCCCTCTACACCTTGCCGCGCGCCGGTCAAAGGCGATACCACGTTGTCGACATTCGTACACCGAAGGACGCGACATGATCGACACGATGATCGCCACCAAGGCAACGGCCGCATTGTGCGGCTCGCTCCTTGTCTTCTTGCTTGGCGCTTGGGCCGCCGAGGAGATCTATCACATGGGCGGTCACGGCCATGGGGATCACCACGAGCAGGCCTACTACATCGAAGTGCCTGATGCCGGCGGCGACATCGAAGAAGAAGCAGGCCCCTCGGTGGCTGAGCTGCTCGCTCTCGGTGACGCGGGCAAAGGTGAGAAGGTCTTCAACAAGTGTCGCGCATGCCACCAGCTGGCCGATGGTCAGAACGGCACCGGCCCACATCTCTACGCAGTGGTCGGCCGCACGATCGGTGTGGTGGATGGCTTCGGCTATTCGGGGAACTTGACGCAGAACGGCGAGACGTGGACCGCGGAAAACCTTTGGGCATTCCTCGAGAACCCCAAGGGCTGGGCACCCGGCACCTCCATGAGCTTCTCGGGCCTCGCAAAACCATCTGACCGCGCGGATCTGATCGCATATCTTGAGACAATCGGCGGCTAGACCGCCACACGTTCTCTACTGTTGCGCCGACCGCCCGTTCACCGGGCGGTCACATAACAGTCAGGTAAGCTTCCGCAGCTTTGTATTCGACATCCCGCTAATTAGGTTATTTTGTGTCGCAAGCACGAACTGACGCGAAAGAGGATGTCACCACATGCGCCAGCCCCATCGCCCCTTGCATCGCACGAAGCCCCCTTTTGAGCGGCAGCGGCCACGAGCCATCGCCAAACAGCAGGAGCATGGCAGCGGCATTGTCTGGAAGGCGGGCCTGCTCGGCCTCGGCCTCATCGCAGCTGCGGGTCTTGTGCGTGCCGATGGCCACGAGGCGGTCACGATCTCGCATGGCTACAGCTTCTTTGGCGATCTTGCTTACCCCGACCCAGATTTCGAACATCTGAGCTACGTCAATCCGGATGCCCCCAAAGGCGGGGAGATCAGCATTTGGGCGCAAGGGACCTTCGACAGCTTCAACGTGTACACCCGCAAGGGCAACAACGCAGCGCTCTCTTCGATCGGGGACGAGAGCCTGCTGACAGCCTTCGCCGACGATCCCACCTCCTCCTACTGCCTTTTGTGCGAGACGCTGGAGTATCCCGAGAGCCAGGAATGGGTGATCTTCAACCTGCGGCCGGAGGTTGCTTTCGCGGATGGAACCCCGGTCACCGCCGATGATTTCGTCTTTTCCTTCAATGAGCTGCTGACGAACGGCATTCCCTCGTTTCGGGCGGCGTTTGGCGCGTTCTTCGAGAACGTGGAAGCGATCGACACGCACCGCCTGAAGGTCACCTTCAATCCAGAAAGTCCGGTACGCGACAGGATCGAAACTGCAGGGATCTTCTTCCCGATGTCTCAGGCGTGGTATGAGGAAAACGAGACCACGATTGACGCGACACGCAATGAGCCGCACCCCGGCACCGGGGCTTACACCCTGAAAAGCTTCGATTTTTCGCGCCAGATCATCTATGAGCGGAACCCGAATTACTGGGGCAACGACCTCAACATCAACAAAGGCCGCCAGAACTTCGACCAGATCCGGGTGGAGTATTTCGGGGACTCAACCGCCGCTTTCGAGGCGTTCAAGGCCGGCGCCTACACGTTTCGCACCGAGAATACCTCGCGCCTTTGGGCCACGAGCTACAATTTCCCCGCGCTCGACGACGGCTTCGTCGTGACCGAAGAGCTGCCGGACGGCTCGCTCGGGCGCAACCAGTCATTCGTGATGAACCTGCGCCGGGAGAAATTCCAAGACATCCGCGTGCGTGAGGCCATGCGCCTGATGTTCAACTTCAACTGGTCCAACGAGTCGCTCTTCTTTGGCCTTTACGAGCGCCCATCGAGCTTTTGGGAGTTTTCCGAAAATCAGGCGAATGGGATGCCATCCGCCGGGGAGCTGGCTTTGCTCGAGCCGCTCGTGGAGGAAGGACTGATCGACGCCTCTCTGATCACGTCTGAGCCAATCGTGCCGCCAATATCCGGCGCACGCCAGTTTGATCGGCGCAATGCCGCGGCGGCGCAGGAGCTTTTGGCGGAGGCCGGCTGGGAAGTGAACCCGGACACCGGCCTTCGTGAGAAGGACGGCCAGGTGCTGGAAGTGGTCTTCCTCGAAAGCTCGCCGAGCTTTGATCGCATCATCAATCCGTACGTCGAGAACCTCCGCAACATCGGCATCGACGCAAAGCTTGAGCGCGTCGACCCCGCGCAGGAGCAAGAGCGCACGCGGGTCTATGACTTCGACGTCTCAACGATGGGGTGGTCGCTGGGGTATGAACCTTCAACTGGCTTGCGGCAGTGGTTTGCAGGGGAGCTGAAGGACGAATCCTCGCGCAACCTCGCCGGCGTTGATGATCCCGCTGTTGACCGTCTCATCGAACACGTGGTTTCCGCCGAGACGACAGAGGAGCTCCAGACTGCGGTGCGTGCGCTCGACCGCGTGCTTCGCTCCATCAAATTTAACATTCCACAGTGGCAGAACACGCAACACTGGGTGGCATACTGGGATCAGTATGGCCGCCCCGATCCGCTGCCGCCTCTGGCGCTCGGCCAGCTCGATTTTTGGTGGTATGACGCCGAAAAAGCGCAGGCTCTCCGCGACGCCGGCGCGCTCTAAAGATCGATGTCAGCCTACATCCTCAGACGCTTGCTCCTCGTGATCCCCACGCTTTTCGGCGTGATGCTGATCAACTTTGCGCTGGTGCAATTCGTCCCTGGCGGTCCTGTTGAGCAGGTCCTGGCACAGCTTGAGGGTGAGGGCATCTTGATGACGGTTTTGGCTCCGAATGGTAATCCTCCCGATGGTCAGGCAAGACGGGTTTTGGGCTGGACGGGTGAACTTGAGTTCACCGGCGAGTACACGCTTCAACTCAGCCCTGC
>JBCBME010000026.1:0-14733 GCA_039822945.1 Pseudomonadota bacterium | reverse complement strand
ATCATGAAGCACCTCCATTCCCTCAAGCAGGGTGCTGGCGGGGAGATTCAGCTTACCGACGCGATTGCGCAAGAAGTGGAAGAGGGTGAGAACGTCTATGGCCTGCGTTTCCGCGGTCAGCGTTTTGACTGCGGCTCGAAGGCGGGCTTCCTTCAGGCCACCGTATCGTTTGGTCTCGGGCGCCCCGATTTGCGCGATGAGTTCGGCGGCTACCTCGATGAGCTTCACGCGCTTCGCAGCGCGGCGCAGTAGCCAAAGGCGCTGTGGCTGACGCAGCTGAGCTTTGGCTTGCCTATAAGCTGCGTTGGCGTCGCCGCCGCTACTTGGCTCGCGCGTGGCGCAAGCGGCACGATCTCAAATGCCTGAGTGATCGGACCGACGCGATCGGTCCGACCGACATTCTCTCCTTCTCGACTGTCAGAAACGAAGCCTCACGGCTGCCGTTCTTTCTTGAGCATCATCGAGCGCTCGGTGTGGGGCACTTCTTTGTTGTCGACAACGGCAGCGATGATGGCACGACGGAGCTCCTGACCCAGCGATCTGACGTTTCGGTCTGGTCCACGGGGGCGAGCTACAAGGCCGCGCGGTTCGGCGTTGACTGGCTCAATCACCTCCAGACGAGGTACGCGCCCGGGCATTGGACACTCACCCTCGATGCCGACGAAATCCTCACTTACCCGGATGCGGCGCACCGGGATCTCCACGCCCTGACAGGGTGGCTTTCAAAAGCGGGCGCAGAGAGCTTTGGTGCATTGATGCTCGATATGTACCCCAACGGCCCTGTAGGAGCCGGTCGCCATTCGCCTGACGCGCCCATCTGGGAGACGCTGACGCATTTCGATGCGTGGGGCTACACGTGGGAACGGCAGCCCAAATTCCGCAACATTTCTATCCGGGGCGGGCCGCGCAAGCGGACTTTTTTCGCCGATGCTCCCAATCATGCGCCGCATCTTCACAAGATCCCGCTGGTGAAATGGCGGCGCGGCTGGGCCTATGCCTCCTCCACGCATTTGGCGCTGCCGCGCAGGCTCAACAACGCGTTTGATCTCCGGCGCGAGCTGCCAACGGGCGTTCTGCTGCACTCAAAGTTTCTGCCGGAGATTGTCGAGAAATCGGCGGAGGAAAAAATGCGCGCCGAGCACTTCACCCACCCCGCTCGCTACGGCGACTACTACGACCGCCTGACAAAGGCCCCCAACCTCATGGGAGAGAGCTCCGTGGCCTATGTGGGGCCAGAACAGCTCGAAGCGCTGGGCCTCATGCGGCGCGGCCGCTGGTAGTGGGGCCACACTGCCCATAACACCGCTTAATCCGTGGACAATTCATTTGTCTGAGCGAGATTGAGGCCGTATCTACGACAAAAGCCCTGCGCAGACGGGGTCATCGCGGTTCGCATGGGTGGCACAGCAGTTAACGCTCCTTTTCCACTCTCGCTTTAAGGAGTGAGCAGAAGCTTACGGGGTCAGGGTTGGGCGTTTTTCAGACATATCGCCTCCGGCTGCGGCGCAAGCGCTATATCGCCCGGGCTCTGAGAAAGCGGCGCGAGCTGCGCAATGTCGTCAACCGGACAAAGGACATCAAGCGCGGCGATATCCTGCTTTTTTCCACGCTCCGCAATGAGCGGATCCGGCTTCCCTACTTCCTGAAGTACTATCGCGAGCTCGGCGTCGATCACTTCATCTTCGTCGACAATGACAGCAACGATGGATCGGCGAGCTATCTTGCCGCGCAGGGGGATTGTTCCGTCTGGCACACTGCCGCGAGCTACAAGCGCGCACGCTTTGGCGTGGACTGGCTCAATTACCTGCAGTGGAAGCACGCCCACGGGCACTGGTCGCTTGTCGTCGATCCAGATGAGTTTCTTGTCTACCCCTTCTGCGATACGCGGCCTCTGCCTGCTCTGACAGATTGGCTTGATGCCTCAGGCCAGCCGTCGCTTGGGGCGATGCTGCTCGACATGTACCCCAAGGGGCGCATCGATCAGCAGCCCTACCGCGAGGGGCAGGACCCGATGGAGATCACCTCCTGGTTTGACAGCGGGAACTACTCGATCGAGCACAACGCGACCTACAGCAATCTCTGGATCCAGGGCGGACCCCGCGCGCGCGCCTTCTTTCCGATGAACCCGAAGAAGGCACCGGCCCTCAACAAGACACCGCTGGTGAAGTGGCACCGCTCCTACGTCTACATCAGCTCCACGCACATGCTGTTGCCGCGCAAGCTCAACAAGGTCTTTGACGCCACGGGAGGGGAGAAGGCCTCAGGCGTGCTCCTTCACACCAAGTTTCTCAACACCTTCGGCGAGAAGGCCAAGGAGGAGCTCAAGCGCAAGCAGCACTACGCAGCATCGTCTGAGTACAAAGCCTATGCCGAGGGCCTCTCCGAGGACCCGGACCTTTGGTGCAAGTGGTCTGAGAAGTACATCAATTGGCGGCAGCTCGAGATCCTCGGGCTGATGTCGAAGGGGAATTGGGCGTGAGCGAAGAGAGCGCAGCCCAGGCGGGGACGCTCGGCGTCGTCATGCTGGTGCACAATTCGCTCCACCGCGTTGAGCAGGTCGCGCGACATTGGGCGGCCTCAGGGTGCCCCGTGGTGATCCACGTGGACCGCAACGTGAAGAACGCCCAGAATGACGCCCTCGTCAGAGCGCTCGAAAACGAACCGCTGGTCGAGTTCACCACACGCCACCGTTGCGAGTGGGGGACGTGGGGCATCGTGGCCGGCACGCAATCAGCGGCCGAGCAGCTGATTAAGCGTTACCCTTCGGTGCGGCACGTCTATCTTGCGTCGGGCGCTTGCTTGCCACTGCGCCCCGTTCAGGAGCTCATCACCTATCTCGATGAGCGCCCGCGCACTGATTTCATCGAAAGTGCCACCACAGCGGACGTGCCGTGGACAGTGGGCGGGCTCGACGAGGAGCGGTTCACGCTGCGTTTCCCGTTTTCCTGGAAGAAGCAGCGCCGCCTTTTTGACCGCTACGTGCAGCTTCAGCGCAAGCTCAAGATGAAGCGATCGATGCCCAAGGGGATCGTGCCCCATATGGGCAGTCAGTGGTGGTGCCTCACACGGCGGACCCTGTCAGCCATCCTGACAGACCCCGATCGAGCGACATATGATCGCTATTTCTCAAAGGTCTGGATCCCGGATGAAAGCTATTTCCAGACGCTCTGCCGACTCTACTCGACGGATGTGCAGTCCCGCTCTCTGACGCTGTCGAAGTTCGACCATCAGGGTAAGCCGCACATCTTTTACGACGACCATCTGCAACTGTTGCGGCGGTCTGATTGCTTTGTGGCGCGTAAGATATGGCCGCGGGCTGATCTACTCTATGACAGCTTCCTGACGGACGAAGAGCACGCGATGAAGCGCGCTGAGCCGGACCGGGGCAAGATCGACCGGGTCTTTTCACGCGCCACCGATCTGCGCGTTCGGGGGCGCCCTGGGCTCTACATGCAGTCGCGTTTTCCCTTTGCGCAGTGGAATGAGGGGGTGACCTCGGCGCCCTACACCGTCTTCGAAGGGTTCACGGATATCTTCGAGGATTGGGAAGACTGGCTGGCCAAGAACACCGGCGCTCGCGTGCATGGGCACCTGTTTGCAGAGAATTGGGTGCAGTACGCCAACCGGGACAAGACCTTTGCCGGCGGCATGTATGACAGCGCCGAGGCGCGTGATTACAACTCCCGCTCATTCCTCACCAACCTCATCTGGAACACGCGGGGCGAGCATCAGTGCTTTCAATTCGGGCCGTGGGATTCGCAATTTATCCAGTGGGATCTTGCGACGGATCCCAATGCGCGGATCTATGTCATTACGGGGGCTTGGGCGCTCCAGCACTTCCGCTCCAATGCCGACTTTGCCGATATTCGCGTGGATGCGGCGTGGCGGCAAAAGGTGGAGGCGGACCATCTCTATGCGCTCAAGAGCCGGTGGGCCAACGCCAAGGTCCGCATCCTCACCATGACGGAATTCATCGAAAATCCGATGGAGCACCTGCAGAACATCATCGATGATCTCGGCGGAGAGGGCGCGCGCCGCCTGACAGAGGCCCCGCGCATGCACAATCTGCGCGGGTTCGGGAAGTTTCTGCAGACCCTCAAGAACGAGGGGATGCACCCCTATCTGATGGGGGATTACCCGATCAATGACATGCCCGAGCGGCCGCGCCAGCGCATGCGCAAACCCTACCTCGTGAAGAAGTAAGCGATGCCTGATTTCGACACGTTCGTGCTGTTTGCAGAAATGCGCACGGGCTCGAATTTTCTTGAGGCCAACATTAACCTCTTCCCCGATCTCGCCTGCCTGGGGGAGGTCTTTAACCCGCACTTCGTCGCTTACCCGAATACAGAGGAGCTCTTGGGCTTTGATCAGGCGCGTCGCGATGCCGAGCCTCTCGCCCTGCTCAGCGCCATCGCGGCGGAGCCCGGGCTCAACGGCTTTCGCTTCTTCCACGATCACCACGCCGCCGTGCTCGAGCCTGTCCTGAATGATCCGCGTTGCGCCAAGATCGTGCTGACGCGGAACCCCGTGGAAAGCTATGTGAGCTGGAAGATTGCCAAGGCCACGGGTCAGTGGAAGCTCACGAACGCGACCCACCACAAGGAAAGCCTCGCGCAGTTTGATGCTGCCGAATTCGAGGCGCACATGGCTGACCTTCAGGCGTTCCAGGTGCGCATCCTCAATGCGCTGCAGAAAACCGGGCAGACGGCGTTTTACATCGCCTATGAGGACATTCAGGACCTCGACGTCATGAACGGCCTTGCGCAGTTCTTGGGGTCTTCAACGCAGCTCGAGAGCCTGTCGAAGAAGCTCAAGAAGCAGAATCCAGCGCCTCTGTCCGACAAGGTGGCCAACTTTGATGAGATGGAGGCCGCGCTCTCCCGCCTCGATCGATTTGACCTCACGCGGACACCGAATTTCGAGCCGCGCCGCGGGCCGAACGTGCCGGCCTATGTGGCGGCTGCGGAGGCGCCCCTTCTTTATATGCCGATCCGATCCGGGCCGGTGCGCGAGGTCAAGGCGTGGCTTGCCGCGCTTGACGGTGTGGGCGTTTCTGATCTGCAAGGGAACTTCACGCAGAAGTCCATCCGCCAATGGAAACGGCGCCACAAGGGGCATCGCACTTTCACGGTGGTTCGCCACCCTGTACCGCGCGCTTACCGGGGATTTCAGGATCACATCGTGGGGACAGGCAAGGGCGCGTATCTAGAGATCCGAAAGACGCTGCGACGGGTCTACAACGTCCCGCTCGCTGAGGACGGGCCCGGTGATGATTGGGGAGCAGATCAACAGCGGGCAGCCTTCGAGGCCTATCTCGCTTTCGTCAAAATGAACCTCGGGGGGCAGACCGCCGTCCGTGTGGATGCTGCATGGGCCACGCAGGCGCAGGCCATACAGGGCTTTTCCGAGTTCATGGCGCCGGACATGATCCTGCGCGAAACGGCGTTTGAGGATGAGCTCGAAAGCCTCGCCGGGCTTGTCGGTGTAGACGCGGTCGTCCCCCCGCAAAACGAGACGCCCGACGAAATCCCGCTTGAGGATATCTATGACGAGGACATCGAGGCACTCGTGCGTGATGTCTACCAGCGCGATTACCTGACTTTTGGTTTTGGTCCGTGGGGGAAGGGTGCCTAGGCGGCTGCAGAGGCGGGCGACTGGCTCAGAATGCCATAGAGGGCAGCTGGCGCGCGGTTGGAGCGAAGCTTTTCGCAGACAGTTTCATCCCGCAATGTCCGCGCCACGAGCGCCAGCGCCTTAAGGTGCTCCACGCCAGCAGATTCAGGCGCGAAAAGAAAGAACAGCAGGTCAACGGGCTGCTTGTCGACTGCTTCAAAGCCCAACGGTTTGTCCAGCCGCACGAATGTGCCGATTACGCGTTCAAGCTCTGGAAGGCGTGCATGGGGCAGGGCCACGCCCTTGCCAACGCCAGTCGGGCCGAGGGTCTCGCGCTCAAGCAGTGCTTCGACGCCGTTTGACATGGTCATGCCGTAGGCGTCAGCGGTGAAATCCACCACGTCGCAAAAGAGCTTCTTCTTCGACGTCGTCGAGGTCAAAGTCTTCACCGCCTCGGGTGCGAGGATGCTGGACAAGTCCATTTTTGCGTTCGCTTTCTGCTCTGAGCTCAGCCCGATGCGGCGGGGTCGATCCAACCAATGTTGCCGTCTTCGCGGCGGTAGACAACGTTTGTGCGTCCTGCACTTTCATTCTTGAACACAAGCACCGGAGACCCCGCCAATTCCATCTGCATCACCGCCTCGCCGACCGAGAGCGAAGGGATCTTTGTTTCTGTCTCGGCAACAATGATGGGCTGCAGGCTTTCTGGTTCAGATGACTCCCCATCTTCCGATGCGGCGAGGATATACGAGGAGCCGCCCAAGAGTTCAACTGGCTGTGAACGCTCTTTGTGATGATCCTTCAGCCTGCGCTTGTAGCGCCGCAGCTGCTTGTCCATCTTTTCTTCAGCGGCCTCAAAAGAGGCATAAATATCAACCGCTTGACCGCGAGCCTGTACGCTCAGGCCGGTGGAAAGATGCACGATCGCCTCGCAGGCATGTTCGTGAGCGGACTTCGAAAAGATCACCGTCGCATCCGTTGGCCGCCCTGCATACTTGCCCAGCATCTCGCTCAGCGAGCTTTCAACGTGGGTCTGAAGGGCGGAACCGATGTCGATCTGTTTGCCGGTGATCTGGTAGCGCATGGAGCCTCTCTTTCTTGGGGCACGGGGGCAGGGACCGGGCAGGCCGGGCGGTGCGTCTAGTCGTGCAGGAAGCGCTTGGTCGTCGGCTGAATGCCCTCGCCAGCCTGAAGAGACTGCGCGATCGGGGATGGTCCTGACGGCCCTAGCATCCCCGTAATGTGGGGATTGGGGGGGGCCTCTGTCAATCGAAACCGTCGGGCGTGCTCAGTAGCGGAAGTTCTGCCCGAGATAGACGCGCCTCACATTTTCGTCCTCGACGATCTCGCGCGTGGTGCCTGACATCAGCACCTTGCCATCGTGGAGAATGTAGGCGCGATCCACGATACCGAGCGTTTCCTGCACGTTGTGATCGGTGATCAGAACGCCGAGGCCGCGGCTCTTGAGATCGTTCACGAGGGCGCGGATTTCGCCAACAGCAATCGGGTCAACCCCGGCAAATGGCTCATCAAGGAGCAGGTATTTGGGGTTGGCTGCAAGGCAGCGCGCGATTTCCACACGCCGCCTCTCCCCGCCCGATAGGGCGGGCGCGGGCGCGCGACGCAAATGCTCGATTGAGAATTCCGCAAGGAGTTCCTCCAGCCGGCGGGCGCGATCCTTACGCTTTGGCTCGGAGATCTCGAGGATGGCGAGGATGTTGTCCTCGACGTTGAGGCCGCGAAAGATCGACATCTCCTGCGGGAGGTAGCCAATGCCCTCGGCAGCGCGGCGATACATGGGCAGAGCAGAGACATCCCGACCTTCCACGAGCACCTGACCGGCCTCGGCATCAACGAGGCCTGCAATGGCGTAAAAGCACGTGGTCTTCCCGGAGCCATTTGGCCCCAGAAGCGCCACGACCTCACCCCGTGCGAGCTCGAGGCTCACGTCGCGGATCACGAGCCGCTTTCGGTAGCTTTTGCGCAGGTTGCGGACCTGCAGCCCAGGCCCGCTTTCGGTGATCGAGAGGTCCGGTGTCATTCGGTGGGCTGCAGCACGGTACGTACGCGCCCCTCGAGAAGCGCCGTGCCCGCGGCAAGATCGACGCGCATGCTTTCGGCTGACACCGCGCTCCGCCCTTGGCTGAGAAGCACGTCTCCGGTCAACAGCATCGAGTCTTCCGTGAGCGTGTAAAGCGCGGTGCGCGCCTCCACCTCTTCGCTGGGAGTGACGAGCGTCACGCCGCCTTCTGCAAGGATGCGGGAGATCCCACCTGCGTCGCTGTAATTGACGGTGACCTTCGGCGCTGCGAGCCGCAGGTCTCCTTGGCCAATGACCACGGAGCCTGACAAGATCGCCGAGCCTCCTGTCTGGTCGAGCGCCATGGTGTCAGCTGCGATTTCGATGGGCAATTCAGCGTCCTGATCAAAGCCGTCAAACGCGATCTGAAGGCCCTGAGCTGACGCGCTCAGTGGCAGTAGCACCAGTGTAAGCGCGGCGGCCAAGACTCTGCGCATGCTGCTCCCCTCTTTACTCTTCCGGGACATATATCATCCTGACGTCGCCTTGGAAAACGATCTCGTGGGGCAGATCAGGAGATGGGCGGGTCATGGTCATTTTCTGGGCCGTGATCGTACCGAAACCGCCTTCCGCCTTGATCGGGCCGGTCGTCTCGAGATCGGCGGTTGCAATCATGACGAGGAGCCCATCGGTGGTGATCCGGATATTGTCGGACGTCTCGATCACCGTGCCGCCGGCGAATTCCGCGGTGCCCAAATCGCCCGCGACGTCGGCTCGCGCGGCAACGGCGGTGAGGACGCGCGCGCTCGCTGTCTCAATGCGCGCATCGAGGTCTTCAAACGTGAAGCGGTCTGGGTTTTGAAGATCGGGGATAACGGCAGAGCCGGTGAACGTGACGGCGGCTCCGTCTGGGGTGACGCCAGCCAAGTAGGGGGCCGTCACGCGCTGCTCCTCGGCGAGCTGTTCGACGTTCAGCTCCGCGTAGGGGATTGATTGAGACGGATCGACCTCACCGGAGAAGATGAAGAGCGTCGAGAGGAGCCCGAGTGCTGCGAGCGGCAACACAACCTTGAGCGCGCCAACGGCGGTGGAATATCCATCGCGCCGCGCGGCCATCATCCGAGACCGATCCGAAGGCAATCGTGGATGTGGATCAGGCCCGTGGGCTTTTTATCGTCTGTCACGAAGAGGCAGGTGATCTTGCGGGCGTTCATTTGCGCCAGGGCTTCTTCGGCCAGCGCGTCCGGGCGGATCGACTTGGGGGCTTTCGTCATCACCTCGCCCGCTGTCATCGACAAAAGCCCGTCCATGTGGCGGCGCAGGTCGCCATCGGTGACAATCCCGTCGAGCGCGCCATTGGCACTGAGAACCCCCACGACGCCAAAGCCCTTTTGCGAGATCTCGAGCAACGCCTCGCTCATTGGCGTGTCAGGACGCACCAGGGGCAAGGCCGCGCCGCTATGCATGAGGTCCCCCACCCGGGCGAGTTTTGCGCCGAGTTTGCCGCCGGGATGAAACTCCCGGAAATTCGCCGGCGTGAATTGTCGATGCTCCATGAGCGCCACTGCCAGCGCGTCGCCGAGCGCGAGGGTCATGGTCGTCGTGGAGGTGGGGACGTTCCCCGTGCCGCAGGCCTCTTCGACTTTAGGCAAGATGAGCGCGACGTCCGACTGACGCAGGAGCGAGCTTTCGGGGTTTGACGCCATGCCGATGAGTGGAATGGAAAAGCGGCGCGTGTAGGCCACGACATCCACAAGCTCCGGCGTCTCCCCGCTGTTGGACAGGATGAGCGCCACGTCCCCCTGCGCCATCATGCCCAGATCCCCATGCGAGGCCTCTGCCGGATGCAGAAACTGTGCGGGTGTCCCCGTAGAGGCAAACGTGGCCGCGATCTTTCGCGCCACGTGGCCAGACTTTCCCATCCCGCAGACAATGACACGCCCCTTCGTTGAGAGAAGTGTCTCTACCGCTGCTCCAAAGCTGTCATCGAGCGCGTTTGCCAGCGAACCGAGAGCGGCCCCTTCTATGCGAATGACGCGCCGCGCCGTTTCGAGAAATTCCGCCCGGGTCATCAGGAATGCACGAAAATGTCGGTGTCCGGCCAACCCGCGAGGTCAAGCTTCGCGCGGGTGGGCAGGAAGTCGAAGCAAGCCTGCGCGATCTGCATGCGCCCTTCACGCTCGAGCCGTTCGTTGAGCTTTTCCCGCAGCCTGTGCAGGTAAAGGACGTCTGAGGCCGCGTATTCCATTTGTGCGTCGCTCAGCTCCGCCGCGCCCCAATCCGACATCTGCTGCTGCTTCGAGATGTCTACGTCGATAAGCTCGCTCGTGAGGTTTTTGAGACCGTGTCGGTCGGTGTAGGTCCTAACGAGACGGCTTGCGATCTTGGTGCAGTATACCGGTGCCGCCAGCGCCCCAAAGGCGTGATACATGGCAGCGATGTCAAACCGCCCAAAGTGAAAGAGCTTGAGCACCGTCGGGT
Source organism: Pseudomonadota bacterium (assembly GCA_039822945.1). Taxonomy (GTDB): domain Bacteria; phylum Pseudomonadota; class Alphaproteobacteria; order Rhodobacterales; family Rhodobacteraceae; genus Shimia_B. Next base: position 4,619 of record JBCBME010000026.1, on the reverse strand, counting down.
CGCGCAGGAGCGCCGCCAGATTGGGCGCCTTCGTCTGCCCGATCTCTACTTGGACGAGATGTGCATTCCCGTCACCGCCGGACATCTGCACAAGGCAGAGCCGGTCGCGATGCGGGTTCAGCCCCATCGTCTCGCAATCAATGGCCACAACCGGCCCGAGATCGAGCCCACTGGGCAAGTCGCGTCTATGGAGCGTGATCGTCATGCAGCGCCTTTCATCAAGTCCGGGGTGGATGCGGCGCAGTGGCCTTCCTGTCAAGCGCGGGTGGCGTTAGCTTGCCGCCATGGCTGATGAAACGTCTGACGAAACGCTGCGCGAGATCCTGACACGCACGAGACGCATCGCCCTCGTCGGTGCATCGCTTGATGGTGCCCGTCCCTCAAATCGCGTGGGTCACTACCTCGTATCGCGCGGGCTTAATGTAGTTCCGGTCAATCCCTTGGCTGTGGGAGAGACGCTCTTTGGCAAGACCGTCATTGCTAACCTGGCGGAGGCCGGTCCGGTCGACATGGTGGATATCTTCCGCCGGTCGGAGGCTGTGCCAGGGATCGTTGAGGACGCGCTCGCCATCGACGGCCTCAAGACCATTTGGATGCAGCTCGGCGTGCGTCACCCAGAGGCCGCAAGCGCGGCTCGCGCGGCAGGTCTCACGGTCGTTCAGGATCGTTGCCCGGCCATAGAGATCCCGCGGCTCGGTCTCTGACGGTTTTCGCGAAGCTCCCGGCAGGCTATCGGTGCGCCATGGCAGATCTGCTTGAGATCTTTTTCGTGTGTATCCCCGGTCTTGAACCAGAGCTTCTGGCCGAGGCGAGGGAGCACTTTCCAGAGGCGCGCGCCGCGCGCGGCGGCGTCGAACTCCGCGGGACATGGGAAGATGTGTGGCGCGCCAATCTTGTGTTGCGCGGGGCCACGCGTGTGCTCGCACGGATCGGCCATATCGAGGCGCGGTCTCTCAAGGCCCTTGAGCAGCAAGCAGCGCGGTTCCCCTGGCAGCAGCACGTTGCACCGCGCGAGCCGGTTCGCCTCGATGTGACGTGCCGCAAGTCGCGCATCGCCCATGCTGGTGCGGCGGCTCAAAAGCTCGAACGCGCACTCCGGGTGGCGGCGATCCCGGTCGTGCCCAAGGCTGCCATAACGCTGAAAGCGCGCATTGATGGAGATCGCTGCACGTTCAGCATCGACACTTCCGGTGCGCCTCTTCACAAGCGCGGCTTCAAGGAGGCGGTCGGCAAGGCGCCATTGCGGGAGACGATGGCCGCTCTCCTTCTACGGCGCGCAGGCTTTCGCCTGGGTGAGACGGTCGTTGATCCCTTCTGCGGCTCCGGCACCTTTCCCATCGAGGCGGCGGATATCGCCTCCGGCAGATTGGCTGGATCGAGCAGAGAGTTTGCTTTTGAACGCCTGCCGAGTTTCAACGCAGCCAAGTATCGCCTCCTCACAACGCGTAGAGCCGACACACCCGGCCGCTACTTTGGTTTCGACAGGGATGCGGGCGCCGTGCGCATGGCAAAGGCAAACGCTGCGCGTGCGGGTCTGAGCTGTGAGTTCGAGCAGCGGGATGTGGCAGACCTTCTGGCGCCAGATACTGAGCCGGGCCTCGTGATTTGCAACCCGCCCTATGGCGATCGCATAGGGCATGCTCCCGCGCTGAAGCCCCTTTATGCCACGCTTGGTGCGCGCCTGAGCACGCACTTTCAAGGTTGGCGTGTCGGCATTCTGACGAGTGATCCCCAACTCGCAAATGCGAGTGGCCTTAGCTTCCAACCCAAAGGCCCGCCCATAGCCCATGGCGGGCTCAAGGTTTGGTTCTTTCAGACTGGCCCGCTCGTGGCGGCCTCCAATTAAGCTGGCGACCCCGGCAGGATTCGAACCTGCAACCTGCCCCTTAGGAGGGGGCTGCTCTATCCAGTTGAGCCACGGGGCCACGGCGCCGTTATCCCTATTTGCGGGCCCGAAGGCCAGAGCGCGTTCACCTGCGTTGAAGGGAGCGGCAATTCAGGCTTTGGCAAAACCCCTTCGGGCAAGCTAAGGAAGTAAAAACGCCGGAGATTGACCAGAGTGACCGTTCCGCCCCGCCGCCCGTTGACCCTACGCGATGTCTCGGAGGCCTCTGGCGTCAGTGAGATGACGGTGAGCCGCGTGCTCCGCAATCGCGGGGACGTCTCGGAGGGGACCCGTGAGAAGGTACTCTCGGCCGCCAAGTCACTCGGATATGTGCCCAACAAGATCGCGGGCGCCCTCGCGTCGCAGCGTGTCAATCTCGTGGCCGTCATCATCCCTTCGCTATCGAACATGGTCTTTCCCGAGGTCATGACGGCGATCTCGAAAACGCTCGACGGCTCGGGGCTGCAGCCCGTGGTGGGCGTGACGAACTACGTGCCGGAGCGCGAGGAGCAGGTGCTCTACGAAATGCTCTCCTGGCGGCCATCCGGGGTGATTATCGCGGGGCTCGAGCAAAGCGAGGCCTCGAAGGCGATGCTCGCCAATTCCGGCATCCCGATCGTCCAGATCATGGATATCGACGGCGTGCCTGTCGATAATGCGGTGGGCATCTCTCACCGCCGTGCGGGCCGTATCATGGGTGAGCAGATCGTGAAGGCCGGCTACCAGCAGATCGGCTTCATGGGCACCAAAATGCCGCTCGATACCCGCGCGCGGAAACGTTTCGAGGGCTTAACCGAAGCATTGGCCAAGGGCGGGCTTCAGGTAGAGGATCAGGACTTCTACGAGGGCGGCTCCGCTCTGGCCAAAGGCCGCGAGATGACGGCCGCGATGCTCGAGCGCAATCCAGAGCTCGACTTCCTCTACTATTCCAATGACATGATCGCCGCGGGCGGGCTCCTTTACCTCTGGGAGAAGGGCATCGAGATCCCGACGCAGGTTGGGCTTGCGGGCTTCAACGGCATCCGCCTGCTGGAAGGTCTGCCCATCAAACTCGCCACCATGGATGCATGTCGCGCCGAAATCGGCCAACGCGCGGCTGAGATCGTGCGGGGGCGGGTCGACAACCCGGACGCCCCACCCGTCATTGAAGAGCTGACACCCAAGGTGGAGCTCGGCCAGACACTCAAAAGAAAGCTCGGCTAGCGGCATAGCCACCGGAGCGCCGTGAGCCTTTCAGATCACAGCGCCCGTCGGTTTGTGCCTCACCGCGGTTGCAGCTCCGCCACGACCCAACCGGTCACGAAGGCGACACGAGGCTCCCCGGCAAAGCGCCATAGGCACCCAGCAAAAGCATCACGAGCAGCCAGCACCGAATGCCCCTATAGCGGCAGGCCTTCGCCTCCATCGTCCTTTTCATCTCTTCCATATTTATCTCCGTTCCGTCGAACGGATGCGCATCCACTCTGGGTTTCATCAGCGCTCTCGAGCGATGACCCAGACCTATGCGTAAAGGAGGCCCTCCACGGTCCATCCAGCTTTCACCCATGAGAAGTAACCCGGATGTACCGCGCCCTTCCCTCGCAGCCCCTATCTTGGCACCATCGGAGAAGAAGGAGTGTGCCATGCCCCTCGACGCCTATCAGGACTTCGGAGCCGCCATCAAAGAGGCCCGCCTCGCGCGCGGCTGGTCGCTTGAGACTTTGGCACATGAGGCGCTCGGCAACAGCACCCGCAAGGGCTATTGCTCCCAGGTCGAGCGCGGCAAGCGGAAGCTCTCCGCAGGTACGATCCAGAACTTCGCCCGCGCCTTAGAGTTGGGCGAGGACCTCGTCAGACGCGCCCGCCTGGCAGAGGTCGAAACGGACGAGGCGCAGGAGACGGACGCCCCCACGGCCACCCTGCTTGAGGAGCTCGAGGGTCTCCGCCAGGAGCTCAAGCTCTCGGAAGCTCTCGCTGTCGCTCTGGCCTACAAATACACCGAGGGCAGCCCGACAGACATCAAAGGCGCGCTAGCAGGCCTTGAGGCCGCTTTCGAGACCGCAGCCGAGCAAAAGGCAAAGGACGCGCTGCCATCGAATATCGACGCCGCCGTCGACGCGGTCCTCACGGAAGTCGCCCGCCTCAACGACGCGGGCCAACCCGAAGACGCCGACGCGCTCCTCATGGCCGAGATCGAAAAAGCGGATGCCGAACTCGCCCGCCAAAAGGCCCAGCTCGAGCGCTACTACGATCGAGCCATCGCCCAAGCCGTCCTCACGCGCGACGCAGACGCCTACGCCGCTCGCAGCCTCCAGCGCATAAAGCTCAACGCTCCTAGCCCGGAAGACCAATTCTATGCGCTTCGCGCTATTCAAGATGAGCGTTTCGAAACTGGCTTGCGTATCGGGGCCCCGTTTCAGCTGACCGCTGCGATAGGCCTCGCCCGCCAATGCGAAGCGATCGCGCCAACCCCCTACCTGCGCGCCATGGCGCAAAACGATCAAGCCAACGCGCTCGCAAACCAAGGCACCCGTACCTCCGGCCCCAAAGGCACAGAGCTCCTGGCGCAGGCGGTCGCGGCCTATGACGCCGCACTGGAGGTTCACACCCGTGCGGACCATCCGGTGGACTGGGCGATGACGCAAAACAACAAGGCCAATGCGCTCGCAAACCAAGGCACCCGTACCTCCGGCCCCAAAGGCACAGAGCTCTTGGCGCAGGCGGTCGCGGCCTATGACGCCGCACTCGAGGTCCG
>JBCBME010000025.1:0-14872 GCA_039822945.1 Pseudomonadota bacterium | reverse complement strand
CCAGCAAAAGCGGGTCTCGCTCAGGTGCTCCTCAAACTGGGCCAGTTTCGCGTGGCGCGGGCCTTCAGGGAGCTGACCGATGTAAGCCTCCACAAGATCCATCAACGCGATGCGCGCCGCCGCGGTGAATCTGGACGCGACAACGCCCTCAAGAGGGATAACCCGGTTGTCTTGGAAGGCCCCGCCCAGCATCAGGTAGTCGGCAAAATGCACGCGCCCTTCCGGCAAGTCCTCACCAGCGAGAGACCAGCCGAGCCTTGCTTCGGCTTGCTGCTGCTTTGAAAGCGCGTTCATAAGGGCAAGCCCGCGCCGCTCCTCGTCTTGAAAGAGGACGAGGCCCTTGAAGCGGCCCTGGTCGGCATAACAGATTTCAGCGCCTATGAAGCTGGGCGTGAGCACCATTTGGCCGCCGATGTTCATGCAGTTGATGCAAAGATGATGGCCCCAAATCTGCCACCCCCAAGGCTCGGTTGTGGAAGGCACGCCGTAGAGAGCAAAGCTGTAGGACCATTCTGAAAGGATCGATGGTTGGGCCAGCAGATCGCCCAGAAACCCATTCAGGCGCATGGCCCCAACGGTGTTGGCATATCCTCGGTCGCTGAGTGACGCACGCAGTATGCCCATCACGAGAGCACGCGTTGCGTCTGTTGTCGTGTCCAGGCGCAGACCTTTGCCATCGTGTTCTGACCAGATCTCCGTGTTCTGCCAGGCTTGCTGCTGCTTGTCGCCCAAGGGCAAAAGGCACCGCCGAAGCTCGAAAGGCGTCAGCACTTCGATGAGCGCCCAGGCCGTGCGCACCATCTCCTCCGCTGGCGCGCCTTCATCTGCGAGATGGTACAAGCCTTTGCGCACCTCGCCGTCTGTCGTGATCCCATGGAACGGCTGTTTTGCGATCTCCGCCCATTGGCGAAAGAGCTTGGCCGCGCGCGGCAATGCCAGACGCCCCTTTGCATGGCTGATCGCATCGGAGCCCGCGATGCGACTGTCCTCTTTGCCCGGCAGATGGGGGCGGTAGTCGGCAAAACCACACATCAGATCAGCGCCGGATAGGACCCGCCATCGAGATGCATGTTGGACCCCGAGATGTAGCCGGCCTGTTCAGAGCACAGAAACGCAAACATCGCGCCAAATTCTTCGAGACGCCCCATGCGCCCTGCTGCGATTGATTTCACCTGCGCCGCGCGGGCGGCCTCGTAGGTCAGGCCCTCGCGCTGCATGGCGGCCTGCGCCATCTGATGCTGGCGCGGGCTGTCGATCCGTTCGGGGAGCATGTTGTTGATGGTCACGTTATGACGCGCGACGTCGAGCGACAGCGCCTTAAGCGACGCTGTCAGGCCCGCACGGGCGCCAGCTGACAGCGTATGGTGCGGGCGTGGCGTCGTCACCATGGCCGAGGTGATATTGATGATGCGCCCGAACTTGCGAGCGATCATCTCAGGCAGCACGGCGTGAACGAGGAGGATCGGTGCGAGGTAATTCGACTGAAAGGTCTCCTCCCAATCAGCCCGGGTCGTCTCGAGGAATTGCTTTGGCTTCGGCCCGGCATTGTTGTTGAGCAAGATATCCGGGGTCGGACAGGCCTTGAGCAAGGCGCCACGCCCCTCATCCGTGGTGACATCGGCGAGGACGGCCATCACGCTGCCCCGCGCCACGGACCTAACCTCCTCCAAAGCCGCTTCCGTTTTTTGAGCGTTGCGACCGTTGATGACCACATCGGCCCCTTCTGCCGCGACCGCCTTGGCGCAGGCGAGGCCAAGGCCCGCATTCGAGGCACACAAGAGCGCCGTACGCCCCGCGAGGCCGAGATCCATCAGACCGCCTCGACGACCTGGTCAATCGCGCCCATGACTGAGTTCCCGTCGCGATCGAAGAGCTCGATACGCACGCGGTCTCTATCCCGCATGAAGGCCATCTTAGCCTCGCCCGTCTGGATCGTCTCCATCGCGCGGTACTCGCCGATACAGCCCGCACCGATGGACCAATCCTGATCGGCGGCCTCGTTCGACACCGTCCCGAGGCCGAGGATGGTGCCGGGCGGAAAGTTCCGCGTCTGGGCCACATGAGCGATGGCATCGCCGTAGTGAAACGGGCTGTCGATGCCGGTTTCAATGTCTCCCATTTGCGCGCCCCGCAGGTGGACATGCATTTTGCCCGACACCATCTTTCCATCCCAAAGATCGCCCAGTTCATCAGGTGTCACAGCGATGGGACCGAGGAAGCTTTCAGGCTTTGCCGTCAGAAAGCCAAAGCTGCGCTTGAGCTCCGGCGCGACGATGCGGCGAAGCGAGGTATCTTGGAGGAGCGTAAAAAGGCGGATGTGTTGTGAGGCCCCCTCGGCGTCCACACCGCGCGGCACATCGCCCGTGATCGCCGCAATTTCCGCCTCGAAATCGATGAAATCCGCCTCCTTTTGGCGGATTGGGTCGTTCCATGCACCATAGCCATGGCTGATGCCTTGGTAGATGAGCGGGGCGTCCATGATGTCGCCGGGCAGCGTGTCACCGCGAGCCTCACGATTGCGGCGGATATGGCAGACATAGCATGCCCCATCCAAATACTGATACGCGCGCGGCAGGGGCGCGGCGACGGCGTTGATGTCAAAGTCAAACGCATCAGTGCACTGCCCCGTATTCAAGGCCGCGTAAACGGCTTCCGCTGCGGGCGCGTGGGTGTCCCAATCATCGAGCAGAGCCTGCATCGTGGGGGCCGGGCCGGGTGCAGCACTTGAGAGATCGCGCGAGACGACGATGAGGCGCCCGTCGCGGCCATTCTTGAGCGAAGCGAGTTTCATCAGATGCTCTCCGGTGCGGTGAAGATGTGATCGACAAGCAAGCGGTGTTGCCCGCGTTTCTTGTTGGGGGCGCCTGCCTTGTTTTTGATGGTGTCGGTCTGGCCCATGATCTCCGGTGGCATCACCATCCCGCGCAAAAAGCGCGCGTGCATGGTTTTCGAGCCCCACGCGATCACGGGCTCTTCGCCGCATTCCCACCATGGATCCCCCGGATTGATGGCGCGGAAGCTTTCGACATCCTGGTTCACGTTGAACGTACCCTCCACCATGCAGCGAATGCCGGGGCCCGGGTGCTTGTGGGGGTCGGTCACGCGGCCCGCGGGCGCTGTGATCTGGTCAAGCCGAAACAGCCATTCCGTACCGGGGGCCATATCGAGCATGCCAATGACCCGCGACATGCGATGCAGGCTAAGGGTGCCGTCGCCCGTGAGAAGCGTCGCTTCCGCGTTGGGCAGATCGCATTCCCAGCGAAAAAGCTGAGACCAATCGGCGACGCCGGTGATCTGAGCATCGCCAGACACGGCAACGGCGTTTTGGGCTGTCAGCACCTCGCCATTCACACGGACCTCGCCGTATCGACAATACAGAATGCGCGGACACGGGCTCAGCGTGCCGGAGGCCTCAGCGTGGATTTGATCCTGATAGAAGTGGATGCTCGCGGGCATGAGGGCTCCTTAGACGTAGGGGGCAAGTTCTGGCGATCCCGGCGCGTAGTGGCGGGCCCGGAAAACCCAGTTGATACTGGTGAACTTCGGATGCGGCTGCCAGTGCGGATTGACGTAGTGCCAAACCACATCCCGCCCCGGTGTGACTTCAAAGATCGCGCCCTTGGCGCCTTCGCAGATGAGCGTGTTGCCCGAGGCAAGGCGCTGCACACCGGAGATATGGGTCGAAAAGAAGTTCATCGGGTTCTTGGGTTCGGTGAAACGCCAGATGATTTCGTCCGTTTTCGGATCAATTTCCCAGACCTGAGAATGGGCCAGATCCGGGGAATAGGTCCCATTGGCGAAAACCAACACTGTGCCCGCCTCGGTCATCTGAACATCGTGCTGCCCGCCCAAAGCATCGTTCTGGAATTGCCACGTGATCTCGCCGGTTGCGCGGCGCACGATGAGGAGCATGTTGAGGACCTTCAGGCTCAAGAGGTAGTCGCCGTTGGGCAAGGGACACACGGTATTGCAGTGGCCATAATTGCGGCGCACGGCATTGCGGAAAAAGGGCGCGTCGACATGGTCGGCAAGCCGCCATTCCCATGTCGTGGCGCCAGCGGCGTCGATTTCACGGATGACTTCGCTGTAAATGGCGCCGTCCGCCTCGGTCCCGGGAATGCCGCCGCCAAGCGCGCGGGCTTTGTCATCGTCGAGCCTTTCCCAGGCCGCGTAGACCGTGCCACCCCCCGCTAGGCGGCGGGCATCGTGGTGTTGGGCGGTATCTTCATGTTCCCAGACAACGGAGCCGTCGGGCGCATATTCCCGCATGAGACCTGCGCCGAAGGGGACCGGCCCGGGGGTAGATCCCGCCTCGTTTGCGAAAAGGTTTCCGTTGGGGAGCAGGTAGCACCAATTCGTGCATTTGCCGTGGATGTCCCAGCGATGCAGCTCTTGCCCCGTGTAGTCGATCAGGTGGACCGTCGACCCCTGCACCGGGGAAAACAGAACATGGCCCGGCGTGGCGCGGTCGGCGTTATGGACCGTGACCCCTGAATAATCGATCTGCATGGGCGCTCCTTTTCGATCAGGCCATGAACCGAGCGCGCGGGCTCTCGTCCATTTGAAATGTCAGATGATGGGCAAGCCCCTCCGTCAGGGCGGCCCGCGTCTGCCTGTGATCTGGCGCGTCCCACAGGTTTCGGGTTTCGCCCGGATCGGAGGGCAGGTGATAGAGCTCGCCCCAGTCTTGTCCGGCGTAGAGCGTCAGTCGCCACTCTTGAGAGACGATCGCGCGAACGCGCGCCGGTTCCGCAAAGCCGAATTTGGGTGCGCCGTCATTGAACTCGATCAGCAGGTCCTCGCGATGCTCCGCACCCCTTTGGAGCGTTGGGAGCATCGAACGGCCTTGCATGCCGTAATAGGGCTCTATCCCGGCCCGTTTCAGAAGTGTCGGAGCGATGTCGATGGTTGAGGCCATCGTTTGTGTCACGCGGCCCGTCCTGTCCGCTGGATCGGCCCAGATCATCGGCACGCGCGTGACGCCGCGCGTCGGGATGAGCCCCTTAAAGAGAAGATTGAAATCGCCGAGATAGTCGCCGTGGTCGGACGTAAAGCAAATAACCGTGTTGTCGTATTGCCCGTTATCCTTGAGCGCCTGGACGATGCGACCCACGTGATCGTCGATCATGGTGATCATGCCCGCAGTCAGCGCCATCGCTTCACGGATATGCTGTGTTTCCGCATAGGTCGCCGTCATCGCCGACACCTGGCCTTGGCCCGCGGCCTCCCGGAGCCACTCTAGCGGCGGCGTCGGGTTTTCGTGCGCCTCAAACGGGTAAGGCACATCGAAGTCGTCTGGCGAATACATGTCCCAGTACTTTCCGGGCGGATTAAACGGATGGTGTGGGTCGGGAAAGGACACAAAGGCAAAGAACGGCGTGTCATCGCGGGCTGCGAGGTAGTCCACTGCGCGGTCGGCCACCCACGTCGTTGTGTAGAACTCTTCCGGGATGGGGGTGCGGAAAGCTTGTGGGCAGGTGTAGTTATGCGGGAGTTCGTTCGATCTGTCCCGTAGCGCCTCCCAATCCGGTGCGGCCTTGCGGAACCACTGTTCGTAATGCCCGCCGCAAAGGTCGCCATGGCGGGATGCAAGCTCCACGTGATGGAACCCAAAATACGGCGTTGGAACCTCATAGGCGTCGTCGCTCGCGTAGTTGGCGGGATGCTCCTCGGACGGATCAAACTCGCGCTTCCAGGCCTCGTTGATCACGCGGCCCGCGTCGCTGATGGTCTCGGCGTGCCATGAGGCCGCTTTCGGATTGAACTCTTGCAGGTGGCTTTTGCCGATGGCCGCGGTGTCGTAGCCGGCCTCTGCGAGCACATCGACAAAGGTGTTGGCGTCCTTCGACAGCTGGCAGCCGTTGTAGCGCAAGCCATGCACGCTTGGCATGCGGCCGGTCATCAGGCTCGCGCGGTTGGGCATGCAGACGGGTGTCGCCACGTGGAAGTTTTCAAACCGTGTGCCTTCCGCCGCCAGCGCGTCGAGATTGGGCGTCTTCACCACGGGATGGCCGTAGCAGCCCAGCCAATCGGCCCGTTGCTGGTCCGTGATGATGAAGAGGAAGTTCGGACGATCCGTCATGCTGGTTGCACCCGGTTCAGCGCCGAGCGGTGCCAAAAGAGGTAAAGAAGAGCCACAATGATCGCCGGACCAAAGAGCATGAGCGGCTTCGTGATGCACAAGACCGCGAGGATCAGGCGGAACGCGACCTCCCACCGGGCGAGCGGCTTAATCTCGTAGGCGGCGAGGGCGCTGGCGAGCAGGTAAAGCGCGAGCATCACGCGGACCGCGATTGCGGCCACATCGACGCCGGTAAACCCGCCCTGGTATCCTTCGATGTATGGGCTGAGCGAGCCGTCCGGGTTCAGCACCTGAACCCCTTCTGGCGTGCGGATCGCATGATCAATGAGCAAAAGTTCCGGGTAAAAGCAAAAGACAAAGGGGATGACAAACATCACGATGCCCGCGCGGACCGCGGCAAACCCGGTGGCCATCGGCTCAGCCTTGGTGATCGAGGCTGCCGCGAAGGCCGCAACCGCCACGGGCGGCGTGATGGCGGAGGCCACCGCGAAGTAGAAAACGAACATATGGGCGGTGAAGGTCGCCGTGCCGAGCCCCACCAGAAGCGGCCCCATCAACAGGATCACGTTCAGATAGGCGGGCACCGTCGGCATCCCCATGCCGAGCACGATCGACAGCAACATCGTCAGGATGAGCGCAATGAAAAGGAACACGGACTGGCTGCCCACGCTATCGCGCAGGCTGTTCAGGTAGGACAGCACATCGCGCGAGATGTTGCCGGAAAGGTCCGTCAGGTTCAGGCTGAAGTCGATGATCGAGATCGCCAGAAACATCAGGTAAAGCGTCGAGACGAGGATCCCACCCTGCGCCAAGGCGCTCAGGAGGCGGGAGGGTTGCGCACGCATCCCCTTGTCGAGGAAGAGAAGCCCCATCAGAAGGAACACCGCGAGCCAGCCAGATGCGCCCGTGTCTCCCGCCACATTGACCATAAACCGGTGCGTCCAGGTGTAGTCGGTCACGCGGCACCCGGTCTCTGTAAACTCGCGCACATTGCCCAGCACGCCGCCGAGAAGGCCGCAGCCCACGGCGTCCTTTGGCGTCAGAAGGAGCACGACGATCAGAAGGATCGGCAGGACGATCATGAGGAAGTTGATCCAATCGTCGCGCGTCATTTTCATGTCTTCGGTGACCTCGCCCACGGCCTCGATCCCCTGCTTGCGGGACTGGAAGAGCACGGTGAGGAAGAGGCAGCCGAAATAGGCGATGGCCGGGATAATGGCGGCTATGATGACGAGCCGGTAAGGCACCACCGTCATGGCTGCGAGGACGAAAGCCGCAACGCCCATCACGGGCGGCCAGATCATGCCGCCTGACGACGCCGCCGCCTCCACCCCGCCGGCAAAGAGCTTGAAGAAGCCGCGCCTGAGCATCATGGGTATCGTGAGCACACCGGTTGATAGAACGTTGACCACGGGCCCGCCCGAGATGGTGCCGAAGATCGCGGAGGAGACGATGGCAGCATGGGCAGGCCCGCCAGGGAGCTTCCGCGTCCACAGAAAGGCAAGCTTGATCAGCGACGCGCCCCCTGCCGACACGCCAAAGAGCGCGCCGAGGATGAGGTAGGGAAAGACCACCCCGAAAAGGATGTTCATGAAGCGGCCCAGGAACCCTCCGGCCGAATTCGTCAGGATGTCCTGAATGCGCGTCAGACCATCCGAGAGCTGTCGGGGATCCTCCGCTCCGATCTTAGTGACCGCGTATTTCGACATGCCGCTCGAACCGAAGATGTACCAGATCGCAATGGTTCCGATGGTGTAGCCCGCCACAAGGATGGCGACGGCCACCAGCGGAAAACCCCACACGCGCACGGCATAGGTCAGAAAAACCGCCGTGGAGAGCCCGACAATCACAAAAAGCCACATGCCCGTCGTGTAAAAGCACTGCGGATCGTCAACCGTGGTTGGCGGCAGCTGACCTAGGAGCTCTGCCGTCTCAACCTCGATCGCCAAGGCGCGCTCGATCAGTTCTGCACGTTTGCCGGTGATCTGATCGATGAGGCACACGCTCTCGATCTCGATCATGTAAGCGAGGCCGATGGCGAGCCCGGCGACAACGAGGGCGATGTCCATGGCCAAATTGGCCGAGTAGCGCGCGCCTGTGCCGTCTGTCTTGCGTGCCCAGGAATGGTGCAGCGCCACGATCACCATCATCAGGATGAACATGGCCGGGTAAAAGTACTCGGTGGGAAACTTCCGGTAGATTACCCCGTCGCCCAAGAGCCCGCGCATGAGGCTGTCGAGCCCCGGAAAGGTGGGGATGTTCTGGACCAGACCCGCCACCACCAGGACGAAAGCCAGCACAAGTGCAATGCGCTCGCCGAGGGGCAGTCTTGCTGAGGAAGCATCGTCCATGGTGGCCCTGCGGCTTTGTCGCTCCGAGATGCCCGGGCCCTCTCAGGCCCGGGCGCTGATTGGATCAGGAGGTCAGATCACTTCGCACAGTCGGCGATGTCGTAGCCTGCCGCTTCCCAAGCCTTCACGGCACCGGGATGGTACTTCACAGGGTTCGCACCACAGACGGCCGTAAGCTCCGCATCGACAACACCGATCCCCGCGTTCAGCAGTGCTGGCGACTTGGCAAGGAGGTCATCCATCGTGCGGATATACTCTGCCGTCATCGCCTCCACGAGGTCCTCGCTCACGCCTGCATTGACGATCATGAGGCCGGCAATGTTGACCCCGCGGAACATGCCGTCCTCGGAAATGAGCTGCACGTTCGGGTTATCGCCATAGCCCAATTCGTCAGCAGGGATGACGACGGGCGCTCGGCCCGGCCCCTTCATGACGCGCTGGAATTCTTCGCTCTCAAACGTTGCCTTGGGCATGGAGATGATGTTCACGACACCTGCAGACGCCGCTGCCACAACCGTTTCATCCGGAAAGCCGATGGGCAGCATGTTGATATCTGCTGTGCCATCGAGAACGGCTTGGGTCATCTGGCCCCAGCCGACTTGCACGCCGTTGTAGCCATTGCCCTCTTCGAGCCCCGTGATGGACTGCAGGTAGGCGCGCGCGTTGGCCAAAGCGCCACCGTTCGGCGGCCCGTTCAAGATCGTTTTGCCCTCAAGCTGATCGTAGGACGTAATTCCGTTCGTCGCGAAGCCGTAGAGCGCGTGAGAGGAGAAGTTGAACGGGACCATGAGGCGGAGGTTTGCAGCAAGCTCTGCTCCCTGGCCGTCAGGTAGGCCGCTATAGGGGCCCGCATTGCGTGACAGCAGGAATGGCAGGATCGCAGGCGTGTTCGACATGTCCGTCTTGCCCTCCGCCACGTTCTGCACGGAGCCGGTGAGCGTCTGATCTTCCAGGACCTGAATTTCGGCGATCCCCGCTTCGGACGCGACCTGCGCCACATGGGTCAGGTTGAAGTGGCCGATACCGCCAGGCGAGGCGACTTCGGCGGTCAGGATGTCTTGCGCCGATGCGGCCGAGGCCAGCAGCGCGCATGCCGCGAGAGCAGCAAAAGAATGCTTCATGGTTTTCCTCCCAGTGGTGGGACTGATGCCTCTTCCGGGCCGTCCCTTGCGTCAAAAGCTGTGCGAGATCGAGAGTCGGATCAAGAACTTTTTGTAGCACCTGCCATGATATTTCGCGGCACATGCTACAAAAGAGCTTGTTTCGAAGGGCAGGCTGCGCAACACTCTACCCAACGACAGAAAGGCTAAGCCGCACGATGACGAAGAAAAAAGAGCGCGATTACATCGACTTCGCGGCCTTCATCAACATCGGTCTCGATCGCGCCATGCGCCATACACGCGCTGCCTTCGTTGCAGGCACTTTGACGGGGGAGGGCTTGAGCCTTCAAGAGTGGCGCTCGCTCTTGAATCTGTCACGCTACGGAGATTGCCATCTCAGAGAGCTGTCGCGGCGCGCGGGTCTCGATGCCACGCATACAAGCCGCGCCATTACCGAGCTTGAGAAGCGCGGCTACGTCCGTCGCTACGACGACACGGAAGACTCCCGTCGAAAGCGCTTGTGCACCACCGAAACGGGAGACGATTTGGTCGACCGTGTATGGGCTCAAGCCCTCGGGCTCGACGCGCGCATCCAGCAGCGGCTTGGCAAGACGCGCTACCGGGCGCTCGTCGAGGCGCTCGACATGATCCGTGAAATGACCATCGAGGACTTGCAGGGAGACGTCGCTGTCGCTGCGGAGTGACGCGTGAGTTTGGGGGGGGAATGGCGAAAACGGTCGCGCAGCTGACAGCACAGATGCTCGTCGAAAATGGTGTGGACACGCTCTACTGCTTGCCCGGTCTTCAGCTGGATCCTTTCCTGGATGCCTGTTTCGACACGCAAGACACGATGCGTGTGCTCCATACCCGCCACGAACAGGGCGCGGCCTACATGGCAATGGGCGCGCAGGTCGCGACGGGCAGGCCTCAGGCGTATGCGGTTGTCCCCGGCGCGGGTTTCCTGAACTCCACGGGAGCGCTGAGCACGGCCCAAGCCATCCATTCCCGTGTTCTCGCGCTCGTGGGTCAGATCCCGGCGGGGGCCATTGGCAAGGGCTTCGGTGTGCTCCACGAGATCCCGGATGAGCTGGGCATCCTCGAGCGGCTCACCAAGTCCGCGCAAACGTTGGGCCATGCTGAGAGCGCCGCTGACCTCCTCAGGGAGACGTGGCGCACCCTGATTTCTGGGGCGCCGCGCCCTGTGGGCCTCGAGATCCCGATGAACTTTTGGCGCAGCCAAGTCGCGGGTCCCGGGAGCCTGCTGGTTGACCCGGAGCCAACGCCGGACGTGGACAGTGAGGCCATCTCGCATGCCGTGCGCATCCTCAAAAAGGCCAAGGCCCCGCTGATCGTCGTGGGCAGCGGGGCGCTCGACAGCTCGGAGGACGTCCGCGCGCTTTCAGCGGCGCTGTCGGCCCCCGTGGTTGCCTTTCGCAATGGGCAGGGCGTGATGTCCTACGAGGCTCCACTGCATATCACGCAACCCGTGGCCCACGCGCTTTGGCCGAAGGTCGACGTCGTCATCGCTCTGGGTGCGCGCCTCCAGTCGCAAGTGATGTCCTGGGGAACTGACGGCGACCTTGAGGTCATCCACATCACGCTGGACGAGCAAGAGCTTGGACGCATCGTTGAGCCCACGGTGGGCATCCATGCCGACCTCGCTGATGCGCTCCCTTCGCTTCTCACAGCCCTCGAAGGGCATGAGATGAGCCGCAGCGACTGGCGCGATACCGTCGCAGCCGAAAAGGCGCGCGTGACTGCGAAAATCAACGCCAAGCTCGAAAAGCAACTCGCATGGCTTCACGCGATCCGGGCAGAACTGCCGCGCGACGGCATCCTCGTCGATGAGCTTACACAGATGGGCTATGTCTCCCGCTTTGGCTTCCCATCCTACACACCGCGCACCGTCGTGACGCCGGGCTACCAAGGGACGTTGGGATATGGCTACGCGACGGCCCTCGGCGTGGCCCATGCCCGCCAAGATGTGCCCGTGGTGAATTTCTGCGGCGATGGCGGCGCGCTCTTTACGCTCAACGAGATCGCCACGGGCGTCCTGCACGGGATCAACCTGACGACCGTGATCTTTGCGGACGGCCACTACGGCAATGTGCGGGGCCTGCAGCGCGACCACTACGATGCCCGCTACATCGCCAACCAGCTCGCCAATCCTGACTTCGCCAAATACGCCGAAAGCTTTGGCGCGCAGGGCCTGAAGGCCGCGACACCCGATGAGCTCCGGGCCCGCTTGCGCGAGGGCATGGCCCATCCAGGCCCGACCCTGATCGAGGTGCCCGTCAGCGAATTCAACAGCCCGTGGGAATTTGTCCTGATGCCCAAGAACAGAGGCGTGTAGCATGATCGACCAAGCAACCATTGATGCTATCCGAGATGCAGCCGTTCCACCTCAGAACCTGTTGATCGACGGAACATGGCGCCAAGCGAGGGGCGGGGCGACGCAGACGGTATCGAGCCCCATCAACGGCGAGCCGCTGACCACCATCGCCGCTGGCACGGCAGAGGACGTGGACCACGCCGTTGCCGCCGCACGGGCCGCCTTTTCAAAAGGGGCGTGGTCCAAGGCCGAGCCGCGGTTCCGCAAAGAGGTTCTGCACAAAGTGGCCGATCTGATCGCGGCACATGCTGCTGAGCTGGCCGTGCTCGGGTCACGCGACAACGGAACGGAAATCCAAACCTCGATCATGTCCGAGCCCGGCACCGCCAGCGCGACCTTCCGACATTCAGCCGAATGCGTGGATAAGCTCTACGGCGAAATTGCCCCCACCGGGCCTGCGGTGCTGGGCATGATCCAACGCGCGCCTGTTGGTGTCGTGGGCGTCATTGTGCCGTGGAATGCCCCCTTGATGATCACGTCTTGGAAGATCTCCGCGGCCTTAGCTGTAGGCAATTCGGTGGTGCTGAAACCTGCCGAAGACGCGTCGCTCGCCGTGCTGCGCCTCGCCGAGCTGTGCATGGAAGCGGGCCTGCCTGAGGGCGTGCTGAACGTTGTGACAGGCTCTGGTGCCGTGGTGGGCGAAGCGATCGCGCGGCACATGGATGTGGACGTCCTCGCCTTCACCGGGTCGGGCGCCGTGGGACGAAAGCTGCTGCGCGCCTCGGCTGACAGCAACATGAAGCGCGTCTATCTGGAGCTCGGCGGCAAATCACCGAACGTGGTTTTTGCGGATGCTCCCGACCTCGACAAAGCGGCGATGATTTCGGCCAAGGCGTTCTTCAAGAATGCGGGGCAAATCTGCGTGACGCCGTCGCGGCTCCTCGTGGAAGAGAGCGTCCATGACGATTTCGTCGCCCGCGTGGTGGAGCACGCCAAAGCGATCACCGTCGGCGATCCGCTCGACGTTCAGACCCAAATGGGCGCGATCACCAACACGACCCAGATGCAAACCGTGGCGGGCTTTGTGGCCGCCGCCGCCGAAGACGGCGGAGATGTCCGGACCGGGGGTACAGCCATCTTGGAGGAGACGGGCGGATCCTATTTCGCGCCCACGGTCGTTG
This sequence comes from Pseudomonadota bacterium, assembly GCA_039822945.1. Taxonomy (GTDB): domain Bacteria; phylum Pseudomonadota; class Alphaproteobacteria; order Rhodobacterales; family Rhodobacteraceae; genus Shimia_B. Next base: position 1,826 of record JBCBME010000025.1, on the reverse strand, counting down.
GATCCGTAGCCCCGAAATCCCGCCTCTTTCAGGAAGAGGTCTTCGGCCCCGTGCTCGCCGCGACACCGTTCAAGACCGAGGACGAAGCCCTGCGTCTCGCCAATGGGACCGTCTATGGCCTGGCCTCTTGTTTCTGGACCGAGAACCTGAGCCGTGCGCACCGCATGATTGCAGGTCTCGAGGCCGGCATGGTCCAGGTGAACTCCTTTGGCCCGATTGACAACGTGGCCCCGATGGGGGGCGTCAAGCAATCGGGCAATGGCGTGGATAAGTCCCTCCATGCCTTTGAAAAATATCTCAATTACAAAACCGCTTGGGTTCATCTTTAAGCATAAGGAGACCGCTTGTGTCCGACACGTCCCGCTATGACTACAAGGTTGAAGAGCACATCCTGAAGGGCGGCCAAATCAAGGATGCGGCCCCCGATTATGGCTACAGCTCCGGATTTGGAAACACACACTCGACGCAAGCCGAGGATGGCGCGCTCCCCATCGGGCGCAATTCGCCCCAGCAGCCGCCCTTAGGGCTCTACGCCGAGCAGCTCTCCGGCACCGCCTTCACCGCCCCGCGTGCCGAGAACAAGCGCTCTTGGCTCTACCGGATCCTCCCATCCGTGAAACACGGCACGGGTTTTGAGGAAGTTCCCATGGGCAATCTGCGCACCGCGCCCTGCCGGGAGAGCGATCTGCCGTCCATGCAGCTGCGCTGGCAACCCACGGGGATGCCGTCAGAGCCCACAGACTTCCTCGACGGATTGTCCACCATCACCACCTGCGGCGATGCGGCCATGCAGGCGGGCATCGCCACCAACGTCTATGTTGCCAACAAGGATATGGGACACAGGGCCTTCATGAACGCGGACGGAGAGATGCTGTTTGTCCCGCAGCTCAATAGCACGCGGTTCGTCACAGAGTTCGGCATCGTCATCGCGGAGCCCGGCGAAATCGTCGTCATGCCCAAGGGCGTGCGGTTCCGTGTGGAGCTCGTCGAGGGGCCGATCCGCGGCTACATCTGCGAAAATTACGGCCAAGCCGTAACCTTGCCCGAACGCGGACCAATCGGCGCAAACTGCCTCGCGAATGCGCGCGACTTTCTCTACCCGCTTGCAGCCTATGAAGACGTCGAAAGCGAGCATCACCTTTACTGCAAAACGGAGGGGCGCCTCTTTCGAACAGTCCTCGGGCAGTCGCCCTTCGACGTGGTGGCCTGGCACGGCAATTACGCGCCCTACAAATACGATCTGCGTCGGTTTGCACCCGTCGGCGCGACCCTGTTCGATCACCCGGACCCGTCCATTTTCACGGTGCTGACCTCGGCCTCTGAGACCCCGGGCACCGCGAACTACGACTTCGTCATCTTCCCGGAGCGCTGGCTCGTGATGGAGGACAGCTTCCGCCCGCCCTGGTACCACATGAACGTCATGTCCGAGTTCATGGGGCTGATCTACGGCGTCTATGACGCCAAGCCCGAAGGCTTCAAACCGGGGGGCATGTCGCTCCACAACGCGCTTGTCGCCCATGGTCCGGATACCGAGGCCTTCGAGAAGGGCAGCACGAAAGCGCTGGCGCCCGAGAAGCTTTCGGGCACCATGGCCTTCATGTTCGAGACCCGCTACGTGCAAAACCCAACCGCATACGCCTCAAATCTCGATCTTATCGACACGAGCTATCCCGACGCTTGGGATGGCCTAACCCGGAATTTTCAAGCGCCCTCGGCGTGAGTGAGCTGGTCCGCAACGGCTCCGTTCGCCACGCGCTCAGTCCTCGCGCGTCTAGTCAATGACGGGTTCGGCAGGCCGCATTGCGGCATCAGATGTCCCGAGCAGG